>CAYWNJ010000509.1:0-2327 GCA_964459535.1 uncultured Rhodobacterales bacterium | reverse complement strand
CAGGTGCCGGGCAGCGATCATGTGCTTGCAGGGATCACGCGCGCCTCGGGTGTGCGCTACGGTGCGCTGACGCCGAATTTGCGCGGGGTTCAGGATGCACAAGCGGCGCAAGCGGATGAAGTTGCGGTATTCGGCGCAGCCTCCGAGGGGTTTTCACGCGCGAATGTTAACGCCTCGATTGATGACGCGCTGGCACGGTTTGAGCCTGTGCTCGCGGCGGCGAAAGCGGCGGGTATTCCGGTGCGCGGTTACGTCTCTTGCGTGATTGCCTGCCCCTATGATGGCCCCACGCCACCAGCGCAGGTCGCGCATGTGGCGGCAGCATTGGACGCGATGGGGTGCTATGAGGTCAGCCTTGGCGATACAATCGGGGCAGGCACGCCCGAGACCACCCGCGCGATGCTGCGCGCCGTGCTGGACGTCGTGCCTGCTAAGCGCTTGGCGGGACATTTCCATGACACGAACGGGCAGGCTCTGGCCAATATCGACGCCGCGCTAGATCTCGACGTTCGGGTTTTTGATAGCTCGGTCGGCGGCCTCGGGGGATGTCCTTATGCGCCGGGGGCTTCGGGAAATGTTGCGACAGAGGCGGTCTTGGCGCATTTGTGCGCCCAAGGGCTTGCGCCTGACTTGGACGAAGACATCATCAACAAGGCCGCGCGTTTGGCGCAAAAGATGCGGGTGGGATCATGAGCTACGAGACACTTGATATTCAATGCGACGCGCGCGGGGTGGCAACGCTGACGCTTGCGCGCCCGGATAAGCATAACGCGATGAACGCCGCGATGATTGCGGAACTTATGCAGGCCGCGCGGCAGCTCGATGCAGATGACGCGGTGCGCGTTGTGGTGCTGACAGGCGCAGGGGCGTCATTTTGCGCCGGGGGGGATTTGGCGTGGATGCAAGAGCAAATGCGCGCTACCCCGGAGGTCCGTGCGCAAGAAGCAGGTCAGCTGGCTTGGTGTTTGCAAGCGCTGAACACACTCTCCAAGCCCGTGATCGGTGCCCTGCAAGGCAACGCCTTTGGTGGGGGCATTGGCCTGGCTTGCGTCTGCGATGTCGCCATAGGATGCGCACATATCAAGATGGGGTTGACCGAGGTGCGGCTGGGTCTGATCCCCGCCACAATCGGCCCTTACGTTTTGGCCCGAATGGGCGAAGGGGCCGCGCGCCGGGTCTTCTTCTCTGGCCGTGTCTTTGGCGCGGAAGAGGCCGTTCAGCTTGGGCTACTCAGCTACGTCGTCCCGCAAGACGCGCTTAGCGAGGCAGTCGAGCGTGAAATCGCCCCTTATCTCAGCGCTGCCCCCGGCGCCGTGGCGGAGGCGAAAGCGCTGACGCGATATCTTGGTGCGGACATAGACGCAGCAACGATCAATCACACCATTGCAGCATTGAAGGCCCGCTGGGAAAGCCAAGAGGCAGAGCATGGGATCACCGCGTTTTTCGACAAAAGCGCGCCGAATTGGACGGTCGATAAATAGATTGCTTGACGCTCGGCGCGTTTTTTCGTGCCAGTAGCGTCCCTCGGGCCATCGAGCACAGAAACAGGACGCCCGTCGCTGCGCAATGCTCTGAAATAGGAGGCGGGATCCCGATAGCCTATATTTTAGAGTTGTGAGGCGACTCGGCGGACGGTCGCAAGCCGCTCGGCATTGGGCGGATGGCTACCTAGAAAACGATCACCAGGATCGGGAATACGGTTAAAAAATTGCGCGCCGCGCAATGGATCATACCCAGCAAGCTTCGTGATCACGGTTCCAAGCGCATCTGCCTCCAGCTCAAATTCCTTTGAATAGGTGCGTGAACCGACGCGGGCCCCCAAATCGCTTGCGGCCTCAACGGCGCTGGCATCGCCTCCAGCTAGAGCCGCGATTCCTGCTGCTAATATGGCGCCGGCTATGATATGTTGTTGTGATTGTTCAATATGGCTTTCGATGTGATGCGCTGCCTCGTGTCCCATAATAAACGCGACTTCATCGGCGTTTGAAGTTTCCCGCAACAACGCAATATTAAAGATGATAACGGGGCGGTTATTTGCGTCCAGCGTTTGATACGCGTTTGATGGCTGATTAGGGTCTTCGTTGATTACGACCTTAAAGTCACAATTCACTTGCGTGGTGCGTCTGTTGCACTCTTGCTCGGCGACGGGTTCGACGCGTCGCTGAACGGCGGTAAATTGGCGCTTTATCTCATTGACAGTGCCAGGGGCAATTTGGGTCCGGGGCGCCTCGACCTGTGGGGCCGCAGCGGTAGGAACCTCTTCGCAGGCAGTCAGGGCTACAAGTCCCAAAAATATGGCGAAACAGCGCGTGATCATCCTGACCTCA
>CAYWNJ010000508.1:0-2330 GCA_964459535.1 uncultured Rhodobacterales bacterium | reverse complement strand
TACTCGGGCTGGGCTGCGGCGGCGATTGGCTTTTCACTCGGCAATGACCTTTTGATCGTGGTGGGCGCACTCGTGGGCTCGTCCGGGGCAATCCTTAGCTACATCATGTGTAAAGCGATGAATCGCAGCTTTATCAGCGTGATTTTAGGCGGATTTGGTGGCCCGACCGGCGCACAGATGGCCGTCGAGGGCGAGATGATCGCGATTGAGGCGGACGGGGTCGCTGCGGCTTTGAATGATGCTGATAGCATCGTGATCGTGCCCGGCTATGGAATGGCTGTCGCCCAAGCGCAACAGGCCGTTGCAGAGCTAACGCGCAAACTGCGCGCCAAGGGCAAAGAGGTGCGCTTTGCCATTCACCCCGTGGCGGGACGCTTGCCCGGCCATATGAATGTGCTGCTGGCAGAGGCGCGGGTGCCTTATGACATTGTGCTGGAAATGGACGAGATTAACGAGGATTTCCCAGAGACTGACGTCGCCATTGTGATCGGATCGAACGACATTGTGAACCCGGCGGCGCAGGATGACCCAGCTTCGCCGATTGCCGGGATGCCTGTGCTCGAAGTGTGGAAGGCCAAGCAGGTTTTTGTCAGTAAGCGCGGTAAAGGCACAGGTTATTCCGGCATTGAGAACCCGCTGTTCTTTAAAGAGAACACGCGGATGCTCTACGGTGACGCCAAGCAGTCGGTTGACACGCTGCTGCCAATGATAGGCTAAGGCAGGCGTCTTTGTAACATTAAGACCAACCTTTTTGAGTCTCAGACGGCAGAAAATCAAAGACGCGCCGACCGCCCCTTTTGCCGAAGGCCAACCGACGGTTTGAAGGGCAGCGCGCTTTCGCTTTCTGGCAATTTATCTATTTCCATTTTCGGAAGGGATCGTTTCTAATCGCGGAAAGAACAATGCTGAGGATCCCTTATGAGCTACCAGCGCGTTGTCATTCCAGAGTATGGCGGCCCAGAGAAACTGGCTCTGGTGACAGAGCCAACCTTGCCCGAACCGGGCGCAGGCGAGGTCCGTATCAAGGTTAAGGCGACGAGTGCTGCCTTTACCGATACGCTAATCCGGCGTGGCCTCTATCCCGCAACCCGCAAGAAGGCGCGGCCTTTTTCACCGGGCTATGATATGGCCGGTGTTGTGGATAAACTGGGGGATGGTGTCACGGACTTTCGAGAGGGGGATCTGGTCGCCGATTTAACAGTGACCGGCGGGTATTCGGAGTATATCTGCCTGGCTTCTGAACGCCTTACGCAAGTTCCCAAAGGGGCTGATCCGGCGCAGGCGACGGCGATGGTGCTCAGCTACGTGACGGCCTATCAGATGCTCCATCGGCTGGCCGGGGTAAAACGCGGGCAAACCGTGTTGATCCATGCGGCAGGCGGCGCTGTTGGCACGGCTTTGATGCAATTGGGGCAGCTCTACGCGCTAAAGATGTTTGCCACCGCCTCAAAGTCCAAGCATGATATCATCGAAGCGTACGGCGCGGTTCCAATCGACTACAAGACAGAGGACTTCCGGCAGGTCATGCGCAAGGCTGGCTGTAGCAGGGTGGATGCTGTGTTTGACTGCACGACGCCGCGAAATTTTAACCGAGGGTTTAGCCTTTTGAACCCCGGTGGGACCTTGGTTTTCTATGGCATGCAGTTGCGGGGTGTCTCGGGTCTGGAAAAAATGCTCATACCATTTAGCCTTCTTAGATATTTTGCGCGCAGCTTTCTGTCGCGGAAGAGATCTGGGAAGTTCTACTCGATCGCCGATCTCAGAGACAAACATCCGGATTGGTTTAGAGAGGATCTTGGCACTCTGATGCAACTGCTGGCGGACGGCAAGCTGAACCCAATCATTGAGGAAAGACTTACACTCGCGGACGCCCAAGACGCCCATCGCCGGATAGAGGCTGGCTCGGTCAAGGGCAAACTGGTGATTGTGCTCGATTAGAGCATCCGACCTTAGACTTAAAGCGTCCTACCTTAAACTTGAGGTGCCCCACCGCCATTCGGATACCGCCGCTCCGAGGGATGGCGCAATCGCCCCGCCCCGTGGGGGCGGAACAACGGCGCGGCGCAATGCTACAGGTTGCGCGGGGGAACAATTCGGGACAAAACGCCTCAGGTTTAAGGTTGGACGCTTTATAGCGTTTCGGTTTGAACCTGAGACATCATTGGCTGGAAGCAGACATTGCCACAGCGCACAGAGCCGGGCGAAAGCCAGACCGCGGGATGCGATTGCCACCTAAGTTCTGCGCGATTTATGTCAGCAACCATGGCGCGAAACTCGAGCGAAGCACCAAGCTTAACCCAAAAGCCAGCCCGGGGGGCGGTCTGGCTTTC
>CAYWNJ010000507.1:0-2333 GCA_964459535.1 uncultured Rhodobacterales bacterium | reverse complement strand
CCCTCCTGCGCTGAGTGCTCGGCCTGCCTGTCGGCCCGTATTGATGTCTCTGCCTTCGTTGCCACGCGCAGCCAGCGTCGAGCGCTTGCACGTAACGCGGATCTCTCGCGCCGCACGCGCTCCCCCTGGGCGACAGATGCGCAGTTTGATTTATTTCGCGCGTATTTGGACAAACGTCATGCGGATGGCGGTATGGCGGATATGGATGTGTTCGAATTTGCCGCGATGATCGAGGAAACGCCAATTCGGAGCCGTGTTATCGAGTATGTCGATGCAGCGGGTGGTTTGATCGGGGTTAGCCTGGTCGATGTACTCTCGGACGGGGTCAGCATGGTCTATAGCTTCTACGACCCGGATCAATCGCGGCGCTCGCTTGGAACCTATATCATTCTTGATCACATCGAAATCGCACGCAATGCGGGCTTTCCTTACGTTTATCTCGGCTATTGGGTGCCTGGTTCACGCAAGATGGCTTATAAGGCGAAATTCTCCGGCCTTGAGGTCTATTCTGGGGGAAAATGGCAGAAAATGACGGATCCCCAGGCTTTTGAGACCAAATTACACCCGCTCAATACGGATCCAATTTCGGAGCAGGTCGCGAATATCTCGCTTCCTGAAACCCGTCCAACCATTTGAGTACAAAGCCTATCAGTCAAGCGCCGGTTGCGGGTGCTTAGAGCGTGCCTGCGTTGGCGCATCAGAGGCGCGCTTGACAGGTAGGGCCGGCAGCGGGGCGGCGACACCGCGCAACTCCAGAGATGTCAACGGCAATGACGTGGTGTCAACGCTTGCAGCGCGCAGAAGCACCTCAGAGACCAACAGCTCAACGCCCAGTTCTTTGGTTTTCCCCTCCAAGCGGCTGGCCGTGTTCACGGCATCCCCAATTAAGGTACGCGGCGCGTTCCCTTGCGCTCCGATTTCGCCAAGAACCACATCGCCTAGGTGAAGGCCAATGCCAATGCCCACGGGCGCTTCTCCCTCTGCGCTCAGAACAGCGTTGAACTGTTCTAAGGCAATCCCGATATCGCGTGCTGCGGCCAGCCCCGCTCGGGCACTTGAGGCAGCATCCGATGTTTCAAAAACGGCCAGAAAGCCGTCTCCGAGATATTTATCGACCGTCCCGCCCTGCTCGGTAATGGCCGGGACAATTGCATCAAAAAAGCGGTTCAAGAGAAACACGACATCATAGGGCAACTGCCCTGCCGTACGCGCAGTAAAGCCGCGCATATCCAGAAACAGAATCGCAAGTGCTGACTCCGTTCCAAGCGACGCATGCGCGCGCGCCGCCCCTTGGTTGGGCAGAAAAACCCGGCTGACAGTCAGAGGGGCGGTTGGCCGAATTTGACAGGCAAGGCGCTGGCCCGGCGCGGCTTGCGCCCCCTCAAGGCTGCGCGCCTCAGCCGGGTCTGGCTCGGGCAGGTTATGCGCGCCAGCATGGACTTTGACGCGGCAGGTGGTGCAACGCCCACGCCCGCCACACAGCGACATATGAGGCACCCCTTTGCTGCGGGACATTTCAAGCAAGGTCATCCCTTGCGGCGCGGAGATATGCGGGCCATCTTCATAAATGATCGAGACCGTTCTTTGGGCCACGACCTTACGCAAAAGATAGATCCCCAGGACCAATCCCACGACGCCAAAAAAGCCAAACTTGACCATATCGGTTAGCTCAATGAGCCAGGCAAACGCCGTCTGATCTGGCCAATTGAAATGGGCCATTAATGCGGCACGGCCATCTGCGGTGCTCATGACGGCGGCAAGTCGGCGCGATTCGACCAAATAGCCAGCTAAGGCAAAGCTTGGAACGAGCGCGGCGAGGGCTGCTAAGAGCGGCAAAGAACGCCGCCACCACGCTTGACCGCGTAGCCAAAAATGTAGCCCTGCACAGCCGTGCCCCCAAACCAGAAGCAGCAAGAGCGCTTGGGTCCAGCCTGCGGGCGTATTCCAGATGAGCGCCATAATATAGCCGACATCATCATTCAGGGCAAAGACCTCATGCGCGACCTTAGTATGAATGATATGCGCGATCAGAAATAGTGGAATGACAAAGCCGGTAATGTTCTGAGCCAGCTCGCGGAACGGCATATTAAGGGTGCGCCGCTCCCAAATCTGGTAAAGCGCGAGGCCAGTATGGGCTGTCAGACAGCCGTAAATCAAAAGCTCGCCCACAATCATTCGTGTAAATTGGTGGCGGACATCCTGAAAGGCTTCCATAGCGTCGGGGGACAGCAGACCGAGCCCAATATTGAGGAAATGGGTCAGCGCATAAAGCATCAGAACCAGGCCCGAGATGATACGGGCGCGTGTCTGCCAGTTTCCGTTCCACTATTTCT
>CAYWNJ010000506.1:0-2335 GCA_964459535.1 uncultured Rhodobacterales bacterium | reverse complement strand
CACGGGGCGTTGCGATTGCCTCGCCCCTCGGAACGGCGCTATCAGAGTGGCTTTGGGTTGCCTCAGGTTTAAAGTCGACCGCTCTAACCGTCTTCATCAAGTTTTGGGGCGGGTCGATGGAGCGCTAAATCTGCATCGGAGAATATGACCGGACTACGTATTCCAGGCACGCCTTCCAGCGCTATTTGCATCCCGCGTGCTTGTACCTGCGGATCTGCCATTACCTCGGCCATGTTGTTGATGGGCCCGGCGGGGACACCTTCGGCTTCGCACGCTGCCAAAAGCTCAGCCTTGGTCCGCCTGAGTGTCGCTTCGGTCAGGCGGCGGGTCATGTCATCGCGATTGGCAATCCGGTCGGCGTTCGTCAGAAACTCAGGCGCCTGCGCCATCTGAGGCAGGCCAAGAAGCTTGCAAAGCCTTTGATATTGCGCGTCATTCCCGGTTGCAATTATAATAAACCCGTCAGCGCAGTCAAAGACCTGATAGGGCGTGAGATTAACATGCGCGTTGCCTGCCGAAACCGGCGGCGTTCCAGAAACGAGGTAGTTCATCGCCTGGTTCGAGGTGATCGCCACAGCGACATCTAAGAGCGCCAGATCAATATGTTGCCCGCGCCCTGATTGCGACCGCTGGTGAACTGCCGCGAGAATCGCGGTGGTCGCATAGAGCCCGGTAAAGAGATCGGTAATGGCAACGCCAGATTTTTGCGGCTGCCGACCAGGCTCTCCGGTCACTGACATGAGCCCGGACATTCCTTGGATAATAAAGTCATACCCGGCACGGCTGGCATAGGGTCCGGTTTGCCCAAAGCCGGTGATCGAGCAATAGATCAGCCGCGGGAGATCAGCGCTTAGGCTTTTGTAATCAAGACCATATTTTGCCAACCCGCCCACTTTGAAATTCTCAATGAGAATATCTGCATCCGCCAAGAGCGCACGCATTTTCGCCTGCCCCTCTGCGCTGGCCAAATCGACCACGACCGAGGCTTTCCCCCGGTTGGTTGAATGGAAATACGCCGCTGAGACATCCCCGTCGCGCTCAATAAAGGGCGGGCCCCATTGGCGGGTATCGTCGCCGCGTGGGGCTTCGACTTTGATCACTTCGGCGCCCATATCCGCCAGGGTTTGGCCCGCCCAGGGCCCGGCAAGCACCCGCGCCAATTCGACGACTTTAAGACCTGCGAGTGGCGCGGGGCGCATTACTCGGCCGCTGCGTCCAAAATTTCTGCCAATCGTGGATAGGCCATGTTCGAATACTTTGTCCCGTTGATCACAAAGCTTGGCGTGCTGTCGATCTGGTCCGCTGCGGCATTTTGCTGAAACCACGCGACGAGAGGGCGCAGCTCGTCATTTTGCAAACAAGCGGTCATTTGATCATCATTCAGCCCCGCAAGCCGACCAATGCGCCGCAGGTTTTCGATAATCTGCGCGGGGTCTTGAGCGCGCGCCCATTGGGATTGCTGCTCATACATCAGGTCGGTGATCCCAAAGAATTTCTCTGGCCCGGCGCAGCGGGCGATACCGCTGGCCCATAACCCGAAACGATCAAAATAGACCTCTCGATAAACGAAGTTGATCTTGCCCGTATCGATATACTCGGCCTTGAGCTGTTTATAGGGACCGTTGTGAAAATTGGCGCAATGCGGACAGGTGTAGCTGGCATATTCGATGACGGTGACGGGCGCATCCGCGTTGCCGATCTGCATTTCCACAATGCCCGAGATGTCGATATCCGATGCCTCTTGTGCATTCGCCGCCGCAGTAAGGTTCATAGGTTCGGCATTTTGCGACGGGGCAAAGAGGACATATGCGCCAATGCCAACCGCGATGACTGCAATCGCAAGCAGGGCTAATCTATTCATGGGTTTCAGGCTCCTAAGGGGTTAGCGTGATAGAATGTTGGCACCAAGTTTGGAGAGCGCCGCACGCAAGCCCTCATCCTCAACCTTGCTTACCGCATGGGCACCGCGGGCGTGCGCATCGGGGCTTGGCCGGGTGCGTGTCTCGGCAGGTTTGTGCGCAAAGGCGACTTGCCCTTCGGCAAAGCCGGTTGGTGCAGTTTGGGTAATCCGGATGCGCGTGACGGCATTATAGCCATAGATCGCATTCACCCGCGCGCGCAGCGTCTCCTTTTGCATGTCGAGCAAGGGGGCCTGCGCCCCGGTCGTCAGCAAGGTCAAAATGGCGCCAACGCCGCTGCGCCCATAGCGGATATCAACCGGGCGCGCGATCTGAGCAATCTCGGGTCCTGCGATCTCTGGCCACCTTGTCAGCAGCCGCGCTTCCGCAAACCCGCGGCTTTCAGCGCCCGCGCGTATCTGCTTGGTCAGAAGGCT
>CAYWNJ010000505.1:0-2341 GCA_964459535.1 uncultured Rhodobacterales bacterium | reverse complement strand
TGATGATGACGAACGGAATGCCCAGCACAGCATGGGCAAGGACAACCTTCACATAGCCAACAAAGGTTTTATCAAGGCCCAGCGTGCCTTCCATCCAATTCCCAAGCCAGGCGTAGAAAAAGAACATCCCCGTTGCTGAGATAATCAAGGGCACGATCATCGGCGAGATGAGGATCGCCATAATCGTGCCTTTGAACGGGACATGGCTTTGGCTTAGACCGATCGCGGCCAGCGTGCCGAGCGAGACCGAGATAATCGTCGCCAGCGGCGCGATAATCAGCGAGTTCTTAAGCGCGAGTTGCCATTGCGGGTTGGTGAAGAAATCTCGGTAGTGTTTGAGCGAATAACCTTCGGGGTCGAGGCGCAACATTTCGGGCGTGAAGGTGAAAAAGTCTTGGGCGTTAAAGCTCAGCGGCATCACCACCAAAATCGGCGTAATGAGGAAGATGAAGATCAGCGCGCAAATGACACGAAACCCGTAATACCAGATCCGCTGGCCCAGTGTTGCATATGGTGGCAGTCCCATGGCGTTACCCCAGCTTCACGTTGTCAATGCCCACAATCTTATCATAGGCCCAATAGAGGATTAGAACCGCCGCAAGCAGGATCGAGCCGAGCGCCGCCGCAAGCCCCCAGTTGAGCGAGGACGAGATGTGAAAGGCGATCCGGTTCGAGATAAAAACACCCTTGGTGCCGCCAACAATCTCGGGCGTGATGTAATAGCCAATGGCGAGGATAAAGACGAGGATTGAGCCAGCACCAATCCCCGGCACCGATTGCGGGAAATAGACGCGCCAGAACGCTGTCCAATTCGTAGCGCCCAGCGATTTGGCCGCACGTAAATAGCTGGGCGGGATGGTCTGCATGACCGAATACATCGGCAGGATCATAAAGGGCAGGAGGATATGGGTCATCGCCACAATCGTACCGAACTGATTATTGATCATAATCAGCCGTGCGGCATCATCGACCAGGCCCAACCAGACCAGCACATCATTAATCACGCCCTGCTGCTGCAACATAACTTTCCAAGCCGACGTGCGCACCAAAAGCGAGGTCCAAAACGGCAGCAGCACCAGGATCAGTAAGAGGTTAGCCTGGCGCGTTGGTAGGTTCGCCAAAAGCCATGCGATGGGATAGCCTAGCAAGATACAGGAGCCGGTGATGATCAGCGACATAAACAGCGTGCGGCCAAAAAGCGTTAGCAGGATCTGCTTTTCCTCGGGTTGCCAAGCGACACCCTGAGGCGTTTTCTGCGCATCCACCGCGTTCAGGAAATAGCCCGAAGTATAAGCGCCAGAATGGGTCTGGATGGTCGCCCAGGGGGTAGGCGTGCCCCAATCCTCATCAATCTCGGCGAAAGCCTCGGCGAAACTCGGGCGCGGAAGGGCCGCAGCCTGCGCCTCTTTCAACAGATCCGCACCGGGTCCAGCATAGCCGTTCAGGTCCGCTTGTTCGAGATCGAGCGCCAGCGCGCTCGCCACCGACTCCCACGGATCACGGGTGGCCGGGTCTTTCCCATCTTGCGTCGCGGTAAAGATCGCCCAGGCCGTGTATTCGCGCATCGTAATCGGCAGCAGCGCCGCGAGCTCTGTGCTGGGGGCAAAGCCAACCTCCCCACCTGCTGATGTGCCGGTTAAAAACGCAACCCGCGCCCGCTGCTGCGCCGGAAGGTCGATGGCGGCAGCGCCTTCTCCTGCACTCAGCACATCAAACCAAGTCTCACCGTCTTTCCAGGCGCCATTGAGCTTTTCGAGCGGCTTTTGCGTCTCTTTGCCAATATCATCGAGTTTCCGTCCAGACTGCCGGAAGAGCGAAGACATGCCGGTCTGCTCATAGTTGAGCCGCGTTCCAAGGCGTGTATGCCGCTTGGCCTCAGCCGCGAGAAACATATCGAAATACATTGCCTCATAGACAGCCTCGGAAGGGAGCGCGCCACTGGTTGCGTCCCAACCGCCCAAGGCTTCGACAGTCATAGGCAGGGTATTGCGCACAATATCATTCTCGACCGAGCGGAAAAGCATCGCGCCGATGGGGATGATAAAGGTGATCAACACAAAGACCAAAAGCGGTGCGATCAGCCCAAGCGCACGCAGTTTTTGCTGGCGCAGTGCCCGCGCCAGGCTACGCTTTAGCGGGGTGCCATCCGCGGCAAGCATTGGGCCAGCAGCATCACTCATCGGTTTTCTTCCCAATCTTCAAAGCCATGTCCATTCCGCATCCAACCTAGATGATTAAAAGACAGGGCTCTTCTTCAAAGGATGCGGGGGCCGGTAAGCCCCCGCAAAGATCGGCTTATTGTGCCAACCAAGCTTGGAATTTGGCGTCGATATCGTCGCGA
>CAYWNJ010000504.1:0-2342 GCA_964459535.1 uncultured Rhodobacterales bacterium | reverse complement strand
TGCTTCGCAAAGTTGCGCCCTCATGTGCTGCGCAGTGGGAGAGCTTGCCGATGCCGCGCCTCCCGTCCTGGCTCCGCACAAAGCTGGTAGCGGCCTGGGGCGAGAGCGCTGTCGCTGCAATGGAACAGGCGCATTTTCAAGGCGCGCCGCTGGATCTAACCGCAAAAGATGAATCGCTAAAATTGGCCAAGGAATTGGGCGGGCAGCTCTTGCCTACGGGGACCATTCGCCTGTCAGATCCGGGGCAGGTTTCCGCTCTGCCAGGCTATGACGCGGGTCGTTGGTGGGTTCAGGATGCCGCTGCCGCTATCCCGGCGAAACTGCTGAACGCGGCGCCGGGGATGCAAGTCTTGGACCTCTGCGCTGCGCCGGGCGGTAAGACGCTACAACTCGCGCAAACTGGCGCAGATGTGACAGCCGTTGATATCTCGACCAAACGTCTTGAACGGTTGCGCGCCAATCTGACCCGAACCAAGCTTTCTGCAAAGATTGTTGTATCCGACGCGCTGAAGATGGGGGGCAAATGGGATGCGGTGCTGCTCGATGCGCCCTGCTCTGCCACCGGCACGATTCGACGACACCCCGATCTGCCATTTGCCAAAGAGGGATCGGATTTCGCCGACCTCATTCAATTGCAAACGCAATTGCTGCGGCATGCCCTAACACTGCTCAAACCGGGGGGGCGGCTGATCTATTGTACCTGCTCACTTTTGCCGGAAGAGGGAGAGTATCAGATTTCCGAGCTGCTCAGCCAAAACCCGCAGGTCCAAATCGACGCGCGCCTAGATCCCCCTCTTGGGTTGGATCCAACGTGGCAAAGTGCCGAAGGCGGTTGGCGGCTGCGCCCGGACTTGTGGCCCGAACATGGCGGAATGGACGGTTTCTACATCGCCGCCCTGTGCAAAACCGGATAGGACGGCACATTTTCCATCAAAAGTTACACATTGGGAATACGCGTTTTGATTGACACAAAGGTTTGAGTAGGGCTCAATCAAGCTATGGAACGACACAATTCCCATACATATCTTTTCTGGCAAGAGAACTGGGCGTTCCAATTGAGTTGAAACGGCGGGCAATTCCAGCACGCATTTACGTTTCGCTCGACCGAACCAAGGAGATCTTATGCGATATCAAATCAGTGGCAAGCAAATCGACATCGGAACCGCGCTTCAGACCCATGTGCGGGATGTACTCAGCGGGGTCGTTGAGAAATATGCAGAGCGCCCGACAGATGCCGCTGTCGTATTTTCGAAGTCTGGCCATGAGTATGTTTGCGAGGCCACCGTGCATTTATCAACCGGATTAACCGCGCAGGCCAAAGCCTCCGCCCCAGAAATATATGCTGCATTTGATAGTTGTTCAGAGAAAATGGAAAAGCAGCTGCGACGCTATAAACGTCGGCTCAAAGATCATCACAAAGAACGCGCAGAGCCTGTTGAACTCTCCGAAGCAGCCTCGTATATCCTCGCCTCGGAAAGTGATTCCGAGCCTGAAACGCTTCAGCCCATCATCATCGCAGAGATGGAAACAAAAATACCTTCGTTGAGCGTTGGCGAGGCGGTCATGCAAATGGAACTCGCTGGGGCGCCGGTTTTGGTGTTCCGAAATGAAAACAAGGAGGGGCTTAATGTCGTATATCGCCGCGAAGACGGCAATATCGGCTGGATAGACCCATAGCTACGCCGCACGCGCTCGAGCAGTACTTTTGTCGATAGCGCCAGCGGTTCGTGAGATAGAGTACATGGATTTTTCACATCTACTGAAGGCGGATGCAGTCAAAGTTTTGACCTCGGTTTCAAGCAAAAAGCGCTTGCTGCATGAGATTGGCGCGATGGCCCATCAAGCCCACGGATTGAACGCGGAACATGCGGTTGAGGCGCTTGTTGAGCGAGAAGCCTTAGGGCCGACAGGTGTTGGCAATGGCGTTGCCCTACCACATGCCCGGCTTTCCAGCTTGACCGACGTCGTTGGGGTTTTTTTGGTGCTTGAAAAACCGGTTGATTTTAGCGCTATTGATCGGCAGCCCGTGGATATTGTCTTTGCACTTTTTGCACCTGAAAGTGCGGGGGTTGAGCATTTAAAGGCTCTGGCGCTGGTTTCTCGGACCCTTCGAGATAGCGCCGTGCGCAACAAGCTGCGGACCAATCTGGACGCGTCAAAACTCTATACAATCCTAAGCGAGGTTGATGCCGTCAAAGCTGCGTAAGATGCGACTTATAGAGTTTCGGTTTGAACCTGAGGCATAATTGGCCGTGAGCAGACATTGCCGCAATGCATAGAGCCGGGCAAAAGCCAGACCGCGGGATAGCGATTGCCACCTAAGTTCTGCGCGATTTATGTCA
>CAYWNJ010000503.1:0-2346 GCA_964459535.1 uncultured Rhodobacterales bacterium | reverse complement strand
AAAGGCCTCTCGGATGCGGCGGCCCTCTTCGGTGCGAACGGGTATGTTCTGCAAATTCGGGTCGGTCGAGGCCAAACGGCCCGTACTGGCCCCCGCAATCGAATAGGAGGTATGAACGCGCCCGGTCTCGGTGTTGATATGATCCTGGAGCGCATCGGTATAGGTCGACTTGAGCTTGCTGAGCTGCCGCCAATCCAACACGCGCGCAGGCAACTCATGCAGCGTCGCAAGATCTTCTAGAACATCAGCCCCCGTCGCATAGGCGCCGGTCTTGCCCTTCTTGCCGCCTTCAAGGCCCATCTCCTCAAAGAGGATCTCGCCCAACTGTTTGGGACTGCCAACGTTAAAGCTGCGCCCGGCGAGCGTGTGGATCTCGTCCTCGAGCGCGGCCATCTTTTGGGCGAACGCATTCGACATACGGGAGAGCGTATCGCGGTCGACCTTGATCCCCGAACGCTCCATGCTTGCCAGAACCGCCACAATGGGGCGTTCGAGCGTTTCGTAAACGCGGGTGACCTGCGCGCTATGCAGCGCGGGTTTGAATATTTGCCAAAGGCGCAACGTGATATCAGCGTCTTCGGCAGCATAGGGAACCGCCTTGTCCAAAGGCACGCGGTCAAAGGTGATCGCGCTTTTGCCCGACCCGAGCAGCGGCTTAATCGGGATTGGAGTGTGGTCCAAATAGCGTTCGCTCAGCGTGTCCATCCCGTGCCCATGCAGGCCGCCATGCAGCGCATAGGACATAAGCATCGTGTCCTCGATGGGTGCGATTTTGAGATCCAGCCGAGCAAAAATCTTGGCATCGTATTTGATATTCTGGCCAATTTTGAGAATGCTTTCATCCTCAAGCACAGGCCCAAGCGCGGCTAAGACCTCGCGCGTCGCAAGTTGCCCTTCGGCCAAACGATCCGACCCAAAGAGGTCATCGCCGCCATCCGCCTTGTGGATCAGCGGGATATAGCAGGCATGGCCCGCCTCTACGCAAAGCGAAATCCCAACCAGCTCGGCTGTCATTTCATTGAGACCCGTGGTTTCGGTATCCACGGCAACCCAGCCGCGCGCATAGATGCGGTCAATCCAATCTTGCAGCGCCGCCATATCGCTCACCTGCTCATAGGTGGCGTCTTGGAAGCTGGGCGCCTCATCGAGCGCAGGCGCCGCATTGACCGAAGCTTCGACCTCTGGCGCGTCAATGCCAAGCTGTGTGGCTATGCGCTTTGTTAGGGTCCGAAACTCCATCTGAGCGAGGAATGGCATGAGGGTTTCAGGATCGGGCGCGCGGACCTCTAAATCGTCCAAGGTAAAGTCCAGCGGCGTGTTTTCGTCCAGCCGAACAAGATCGCGCGAGAGGCGGATTTGATCAGCATGATCAACCAGCGTCTGACGCCGCTTGGGCTGTTTTATCTCATGCGCGCGCGCAAGCAGCGATTCAAGATCTCCATATTCGTTGATCAAAAGCGCGGCGGTCTTTATCCCAATGCCCGGTGCGCCGGGCACATTGTCCACACTATCCCCAGCCAGGGCTTGCACGTCGATGACACGCTCTGGGTAAACACCAAACTTAGCAAAGACGCCCTCTCGGTCGATGCGCGCATTTTTCATCGCATCCAGCATCTCAACCCCGCCACCCACAAGCTGCATGAGGTCTTTGTCCGAAGAGATGATGGTACAACGCCCGCCCGCTTCACGCGCCTGCACCGCCAGGGTCGCGATGATGTCATCGGCCTCCCAGCCCTCTTTCTCTTTGCAGGCAATGTTGAACGCCTCGGTCGCCTCCCGTGTGAGAGGGATTTGCGGGCGCAGATCTTGAGGCATCTCCTCGCGGTTGGCTTTGTACTGATCATAAAGCTCGTTGCGAAAGGTATGGCTGCCTTTATCAAAAATAACCGCGATATGGGTTGGCGCATCCGGACCCTGATTGCCTTCGATGTAGCGAAACAGCATGTTGCAAAAGCCCGACACTGCGCCAATCGGCAGCCCATCTGACTTGCGCGTGAGCGGCGGGAGCGCGTGATAGGCTCTGAAGATAAAGGCCGAGCCGTCTATGAGGTGTAGGTGATGCCCCTTCCCAAAGCTACTCTGCATAACATTTTCCCCCCTTGCCCCAGGCTCTGGTCTGACATGAAAGAGATGTCACGGCTAGCGCATTTTAGTCACATCGCAGCCGAGAGATCATCTTGGAGTGCATATGCTATATAAAGGCATCCTGCCCCTGGGCTCTTTGAGGTCACCTTTTCTACTTGCGTCATAAGATCGCTTTGCCTAAACAACGCTTCGTAAATACGCTAGGCCCCGTTCGTCTATCGGTTAGGACGCCAGGTTTTCAACCTGGAAAGAGGGGTTCGA
>CAYWNJ010000502.1:0-2353 GCA_964459535.1 uncultured Rhodobacterales bacterium | reverse complement strand
GGCCATCGACAGCTACTCGGCGCTCTTCGAGAATGACCATGAAACACCGACGGGCCTTGAGGGGTATCTCAAAGGTCGAGCGATCTCACGCCTCACGATGGTCGGCCTCGCCACGGACTTTTGTGTGCATTACTCGGCGGTGGATGCGGCAAAGGCCGGGTTTAATGTGACGGTCAGAGAGGACCTGTGCCGGGCTATTGATCTGGATGGCTCGCTTGGCGCGGCGCGCACAGCAATGCAAAATGCAGGAGTAATCCTGAGCGGAGGGAGGGTTTAATGTCCCAAAAGTATCACGTCGGCGAGCAGGCAGAGGCACCGCCAACGCCAACGCAATTTGAACCTGCACCCTTTAAGAAAGGACGCCCGCCCGAACCCCTGAGCTTTGAGGTCGTTCTGACGGCGGAGGCGACGGAAAAGCAGCGCAAGACCGGGCAGGTTCAGGTGAATATTCCCGGCTTCTCGCCCGTGCGCTTTTACTGCGATGAGGATATTCCGGTCGGCGATGACACCGCGCCGCCGCCCCTGGCCTATATGTGCGCAGGGATCGGGTTTTGCCTGATGACCCACCTCACCGATATCTACACGGCGCGCAAAATCGAGATCAAATCCATGCGCCTGGAGCAGCGCGTTGGCTTTACCACAAACCTGTCGAATATGCGCCAGCTTGGCCACACCACCGATGGCCGGACCGAGCATATCGAGACCCATGTACTGATCGAAAGCGATGAGCCCGAGGACCGTATCCGCGCCCTTATGGAAGAAGCCGAGAATGCCTGTATGGCACATTTTGCCTTACGCAACCCGATCCCTTGGCGCTCACGCCTGCTGCTCAATGGCGCAGAGATCCTTGAGAACAGTGGCTAAGCGCTTGGTAAGATCTGCGACCGATTGGAGAGGGGACGATGGTTGATATCGCGACGCGTGTCTGGAATCACAAGTGGAAGATCGACCCGATTGTCCGCTCTTTGATCGACACCGACTTTTATAAGCTGCTGATGTGCCAGTCGATCTACCGCAATCGTCCGGACACGCAGGTCACCTTTAGCCTGATTAACCGCTCCGATCACGTCCCCCTCGCCAGGCTTATTGATGAGGGCGAGCTGCGCGAGCAACTCGATCACATCCGCTCGCTCTCGCTGCGCCGGGGCGAGAGTACGTGGATGCGCGGCAATACCTTTTACGGTAAGCGACAAATGTTCAGTTCTGAATTTATGGATTGGTTTGAGGCGCTGCGCCTGCCGCCCTACCACCTGCACCGCATCGGGGATCAGTATGAACTGACATTTGAGGGCGCCTGGCCGGAGGTGATGCTTTGGGAGATCCCTGCCCTATCGGTGCTGATGGAGCTCCGCTCGCGCGCGGTGCTGGGCGAGATGGGAAAGTTCGAGCTGCAAGTGCTTTACGCCCGCGCCATGACCAAACTCTGGGAGAAAATTGAGCGGTTGCGGGCGATAGACGGGCTCAAAGTCGCCGATTTTGGCACCCGGCGGCGGCATAGTTTTCTGTGGCAAGATTGGGCCGTGCAAGCGATGACAGAGGGGCTGGGCGCGGCGTTTGTGGGCACCTCAAACTGCCTGATCGCGAAGAACCGCGATCTTGAGGCGATTGGCACGAACGCCCATGAAATGCCGATGATCTACGCGGCGCTCGCGCCCGACGATCAGGCTTTGGCGAAAGCGCCTTATGACGTGCTCTCGGATTGGCATGAAGAGCATGATGGCAATTTGCGCATTATCCTACCCGACACCTACGGAACGGAGGGTTTTCTGGCCAATGCGCCCGACTGGTTGGCGGGGTGGACCGGTATACGCATCGACAGCGGCGATCCGGCTGAGGGGGCCGAGACCGCTATTCGCTGGTGGCAAGAACGCGGCGAGGATCCGCGCGAGAAACTTGTGATTTTCTCAGACGGGCTTGACGTGCAGAAGATCGAAGAGTTGCACAAAAAATTTGCATCACGCGTTAAGGTTAGTTTCGGTTGGGGCACGCTTTTGACCAATGATTTTGGCGGCCTTGCGCGGCAGGACGCGCTTGCCCCGTTCTCGCTGGTCTGCAAAGCGGTCTCGGCCAATGGGCGTCCAACGGTAAAACTGTCAGACAATCCACGCAAAGCCATCGGCCTGCCGGCGGAAATTGCGCGGTACAAACGGGTCTTTGGCGTGGGCGCGCAGGCGGAAGCCGAGGTGGTCGTATAGCTGGATGCATTAATGCTGGTGTCTCTGGCTTGACAGATTTTCTGCCCAGCCGCGCCCAAAGGCTCCAGCATACGGCAACTTAAACCTGGGGCGCCCCGCTTCGGCTATATCTCCCGCGCAACGGGCACCGTTGCGCCGCGCCGTTCCGCCGCCACGGG
>CAYWNJ010000501.1:0-2354 GCA_964459535.1 uncultured Rhodobacterales bacterium | reverse complement strand
TGCTTGCCCGCCCAGCCCGCAGCCAATGTACCTGCGATATTCGCCAGGCCAATCAGCGAGATGGACCAAGCCCCAAGCGCAGAAGTGGTCGAAATACCGATATTGTCCAAAAGACTGCCCGGCTGGATCGGTCCGCAAAGCTCTTGGACCAGCGCGGGGAAATGGGCAGTGACAAAGGCCAGTTGATAGCCGCAGCTAAAAAAGCCCAGGAAAATTAGTGTGTAGGAGGGGTCGCGCGCTGCGCGAATGAGAACCTGGCCAAGGCTTTCCTCTAAGGTGGCCTTGGATGCAGCAGGCGCGCGCATCAGTGGCAGCATCAGCAGCGTCAGCATAATGGCCCCGGCGAAGGTGACAAAGACGCCTTGCCAAGGCATGACCTGCAAGAGCGCTTCGGCCACAGGCGCGCCGATGACTTGCCCCGCGCTTCCGGCGGCTGTGGCGATGGCCAGCGACATAGAGCGGTTCGCGTCGCTCGAAGCGCGGCCAACGACGGCTAGGATGACGCCAAAACCCGTGCCCGCAACGCCAAACCCGACAAGCCAGGCATACCATTGATGCGCCTCTGGGCTGACCGCTTGGCTCGACAGCACAAGCCCCGCCGCATAGGTCAACGCGCCTAAGATGATTGCCTTGCGGTCCGTTAGCCGCTCGGCAATCGCGCCGAAGATCGGTTGGCCAATTCCCCAGGCTAGGTTTTGGATGGCGATTGCGGTTGAGAACTCGACACGCAACCATCCAAACTCTTCGGCAATCGGGATCTGAAAGACGCCAAAAGAGGCGCGCACGGCAAAGCTGATCATCATGATCACACAGCCAGCAATCAGAACGGGGGTGATAATGGGGGCTTTCTCTGTCATGCGCCTAGTCCTGCGCCTTTGCAGCGGCAACGTCAATTCAGGAATTGTGCGGTGGCGATCAAGGACATTGAACCAAACCCGCCTGCCGCGTTAAGCAACCCCATGACACCGACCCAACGCTACGCGCGCGCCGTCGCCGACGGAACATTAACCGAAGATCCCGCGCAACACCGCGCACTGGCCGAGCTTGATCGGATCGCGCTGGCTTTGAGCGCGCCGGTGCGCAAAGGCTGGTTTGCCAAGGCGCCCGAACCGGTGCGCGGCCTTTATATTTGGGGCGGCGTTGGGCGGGGCAAGTCCATGCTCATGGACCTTTTTGTCGATACACTCACGGTTCCTGTCCGGCGCGTGCATTTCCATGCCTTTATGCAAGAGATCCACGCCGCGATGCATGAGGCGCGCAAGCGCGGGGTCGATGACGCCATCGCGCCGGTCGCGGCAGATGTCGCAAGGGATCTGCGCGTGCTTGCCTTTGACGAGATGCAGATCACCGACATTACCGACGCAATGATCGTGGGCCGGCTCTTTGCCGCGCTTTTTGCTGCAGGCGTCACTGTTGTTACAACATCAAACCGCGCGCCGGATGCACTTTATAAAGACGGGTTGAACCGGCAGCTGTTCCTTCCGTTCATTGCATTGATCGAAGAAAAACTCGCGGTACATGAGCTGATCAGCCCAACAGATTATCGCCAAAACCGGCTTGCCGGAGCGCCCGTCTATTTCAGCCCGCTGGGCTCGGAGGCGCGGCAGGCCATGGACAAGGCGTGGTACAATTTGACGGGCCGACACGATGCCCCGCCTTTGCAGCTCAACGTCAAAGGGCGCGTTGTCGAGGTGCCTCAATTCTGGGGCGGTGTTGGGCGGGTAACGTTCTTTACGCTGTGCGGCCAACCTCTTGGCCCTGCGGATTACCTTGCCTTGGCCCAAAGCGTCCGAGTGCTTCTGCTGGATGACATCCCCCTGCTCGGGCGCTCGAATTTCAACGAGGCCAAGCGCTTTGTCACGCTGATCGACGCGCTTTACGAGGCTAAGGTGCGGCTTGTCTGCTCGGCAGCGGCGCGCCCAGAGATGCTCTATGTCGAAGGGGAAGGCGTGTTTGAGTTCGAGCGCTCCGCATCGCGCCTACGCGAGATGCAAGCGCAGGATTGGGGGGTAAGCAGTGGATAAGCCCGTAGGTCATCGCGTACCTGATGTAGCAGACAGCTGAATTTTGACATCAATTTTCAGCCGTTTCCGCTCTGCTCAAGCCGACCGAGGGTGGCGCGGGACGCGCCGCCCGTGGGGGCGGTCGGCGCGTTGCCATCCTGCGGATGGCTGAGGGCTAAACGGATATAGCGTCAGACTTTAGTCGCCAGGCTACATATTTACGATATAGCGCTTTTGCGTATCGGGCAAAGCCGTACCCGATATTCTGCAATAGGCTCTATTCGGTGCCTTGCCACCCCTAAGACTGGTCGCCTTGTTCCGGGTCGGGTTGGCCAATCCCTCTGAACAATC
>CAYWNJ010000500.1:0-2379 GCA_964459535.1 uncultured Rhodobacterales bacterium | reverse complement strand
CCAAGCGCCATAACCCCGTAGAGCTGCGCGAAAGCGCCAATGCCGAAGAGAGCGCCGCGATCTGGCTGGGCCGGAAAAGCGCGTTTGGCGCAATGGGGCAAATCAACGATTATATGTGCCTCGATGGCACCATCCCGGTCTCGCAATTGCCCTATGTTCTACGCCGCATCGGAGAGCTTTCCGAGCAGTTTGGCCTGCCCGTGGGCAATGTCTTTCATGCCGGAGATGGGAATATGCACCCGCTCATTCTCTTTGACGCCAACAAGCCCGGCGATCTGGAGCTGTGCGAGGCGTTTGGCGCAGAGATCCTAAAGCTTTGTGTCGAGGTCGGGGGGTGCCTGACCGGAGAGCACGGCGTTGGGATTGAAAAGCGCGATTTGATGGATGTGCAATACGCGCCCGCGGATCTTGAGGCGCAAATGGCGGTGAAGGATGTTTTTGACCCGAACTGGCTCTTGAACCCGGCCAAGGTCTTCCCCCTTGCCGCAACCGCCACCCGGCGTATGGCTGCAGAATAGGCGCTTCACATGATTGAACCAACGGACGAAACCGACCTCGCGGAGGTCATTGCTGCGGCCACCGAACCCTTTGCCCTCCAAGGCGGCGGCACTCGCGGCGCGCCCGGCGCGGGCCAAGCGCTGTCCACCGCAGCGCTCACGGGCATCGTCACCTATGAGCCCGGCGCGTTAACACTGGTCGCGCGCGCGGGCACGCCCGTGGCAGAGATCGAGGCGAGCTTGGCCGCCGAAGGGCAACGCCTCGCGTTTGAGCCGATGGACCACCGCGCGCTGCTGAGCCGCAGCGGCACGCCCACCATCGGGGGTGTTTTTGCGGCGAATGTCTCGGGGCCCAGACGGGTGGCGGTCGGGGCGGCGCGGGACTTTGCGCTAGGGGTTCGCTTTGTTGATGGCATGGGCCGGGTCATCAAAAATGGCGGGCGCGTGATGAAAAATGTCACGGGCTATGACCTGGTCAAGCTGCTCTGCGGCAGCCGCGGCCAGCTTGGCGTGATCACAGAGATCGCACTTAAGGTTCTTCCCACGCCCGAAACCCATGCCAGCCTCAGGATCCCTGCGCCCGATCCCGCGCAGGCCATTGACATTTTGTCCCGCGCTTTGGGCACCCCGTTTGAGGTGACCGGTGCCGCATGGGATGGGCAAGACGCCTTGCTGCGCGTTGAAGGCTTTGAGACGTCGGTGAACTACCGCCTGGGCAAGCTCAAAGAGCTGCTGGGCGGGGAGAGCGACGCAGTCGATTGGACCGCCCTTCGTGATCTACACGATTTTGCCGACAAGCCCGGGGCGGTTTGGTGCATTTCGGTCAAGCCATCAGAAGCACCGCAGATCGTGGCGCGTCTTCCTGCGGGCGCGGCCTGCAGGTTTGACTGCGGCGGTGGGGTGATATGGGTGCTCTGCCCCGACGAAACCGAGCTACGCGCGGCGCTCGGCACCTTTAGCGGACATGCGACACGGATACGCGGCCAAGGTGCAGAACCAGCGATGCCCCCGCAGCCTGCCGAGATCGAGCGCTTGGAGGCGGGCATAAAGGCGCGCTTTGACCCGCGCGCGCTCTTTGCGCCCGCGCCCTAAGGAGAGAGCGATGCAAACGGAATTCACCGAAGAACAGCTTGCCAACCCAAAGCTAGCGCGGGCCAATCAAATCTTGCGCTCTTGCGTGCATTGCGGCTTTTGCACCGCGACCTGTCCGACCTACCAAGTGCTTGGCGATGAGCTCGACAGCCCGCGCGGGCGCATCTATCTGATCAAAGAGATGCTCGAGACGGGCCGCACCCCAGATGCCAAGACCGTCAAGCACATTGACCGTTGCCTGAGTTGCCTGGCTTGCATGTCCACCTGCCCATCGGGCGTGCACTACATGCATTTGGTGGATCAGGCGCGTGAATATATCGAGGAACGCTATAACCGCCCCTGGTCCGAGCGTCTGCTACGCTGGATGCTGGCGCGCATATTGCCCTACCCGATGCGCTTTCGCCTCGCGCTTTTGGCCGCGAAAATCGCGCGACCCTTTGCGCCGCTTGTGCCGGATGCCCGCCTGCGCGCGATGCTGGCTATGGCCCCCAAGCAGATCCCGCCGGTCAGCCGCAATGATGACCCGCAGAGCTTTGCGCCCAGCACAGCGCCCTTGATGCGGGTCGCGTTGATGACGGGCTGCGCACAAAAGGCGCTCAACACGGATATCAACGACGCTACAATTCGCCTGCTCACGCGGTTTGGATGTGAAGTGGTGATTGCAAAGGGCGCGCAATGCTGCGGCGCGCTGACCCATCATATGGGAAAAACCAAAGAGAGCCACGCGTCGGCCGAAAAGAATATTCTCGCCTGGAGCGCTGAAATGGACGCAGGCGGCCTCGACGCGATT
>CAYWNJ010000499.1:0-2384 GCA_964459535.1 uncultured Rhodobacterales bacterium | reverse complement strand
AAACGATAACCCGGCGCTTCGCGGCTTGCGTTCCTTGGGTTTGGGGATGGTCAATAGGCTCCCTCGGGCGCGCCGGGGCTTTATCCGAGAGGCGGCAGGTCTAACCGGAGAGTTGCCAAATCTGATGCGGTAGAAGCGGCATTGCTCCCGTAGGTGGTGGGTGCAAAGATCATGGCTTTGGTGAATTGACACGGTGTCCGAGATGGTTGCACCATTGGCCTAATGAAAACCGGGGGGACACCAATGCAAAGACGTCATCTACTCAAAGCGGCTGCGACCGCGCCTTTGGCTGTTGCTGCAGGGGCGACGGTTGCTTCTGCCTCAGGGTCCGAGGAAAAGACAGCCTTTGTCTTGGTGCATGGTTCCTGGCATGGCGCTTGGTGCTGGGGGTTGGTTGAGCCGGTTTTGCAGCGCGCGGGGCATATGACGCTCGCGATTGATTTGCCGGGCCATGGCCTGGATGCGCGCAATCCAGCGGCTTTTACCAAACGTCCGCTCGACCCGGCGGCCTTTGCGGCAGAGCCTTCGGCCCTGGCCGCGATCCCAACCAGCGCCTATGCAGCGGCGGTTCAAGAGGCCGCGATGCGCGCCCGCGCCCAGGGGGCCGAGCGGGTGGTCGCCGTCGGGCACTCGATGGGCGGTGTGCCTGTCACCTTTGCAGCGGCGGGAAAGCCCGAGCTTTTTGACGACATTATTTACTTGGCCGCGTTAGCCCCGACACCGGGCAAGCCAGCGGGTGCCTATTTGGCGCTTGAGGCGCAGGCGAGCGGGTCAAAAATAGGAAGCGTCATTATGGCAGACCCCGCGGTGGTTGGGGCGCTTCGTATGGATCCCCGCTCGGAAGATGCGGCGTATTTGGCTGGGGCGAAAGAGGCGCTGGCGGCGGATGTGGATGATGCGCTGCTGGCGCAAGTGATGCACATGCTGACGCCAGATGCGCCGGTTGCGATGTATGGCGATGTGGCAGAGTTCGCCTCGGGTTGGGAAAAGCTGCGCATCTCTTATATCAGATGCACCGAAGATCAGACTGTCGTGCCCGAAACTTGCGAAGCCATTGTCGCCGATCTGAACGCGGCCGGGGTCGAGACGCCGGTTGCACTTGTGGATCTAAAGGCGTCGCACGAGGCGATGTTTGGCGCGCCCGAGGCGCTGGCTGAACACCTCCTCGCGCAGCTTTAGTGACCTCCGCTCTGACCAAGCCGACCGAGGGTGGCGCGCAAGGCTAAGCGGATACAAGAAGTCGCCGGGCTATGAGCATGACGGCACTTTTTTGTTGAAGGGCAGCCCTGAATGAGACAAGCTCGAGTGAGGCCCCGCTCGGGCCTCCGCCCTCCATTCGGGAAGCATTTGTCATGCAGAGCGTCTTAGACTTGGACCTGTCTCAATCGAGCGATTGCATAAGGAGGGATTGCAAAGGCAGCTTGAAAGAGGAGGAACGTCTATGCAACTCTCTGCTCCCATCTATGCGCTAAAGCGAAAAGCCAAGCTTTTGGCACGCGCGACGGGCACGGCGCGGCACAAAGCGCTCGATAAGGTTGCTGCCGACGAGGGCTTTAGGACTTGGAGCCATCTTGCATCCCATTTGGCAAAAGAAAGCCCGGCGCGCTGGGCTTTATCGCAGCTTGCGCCGGGTGATCTTGCGCTGGTCGGCGCTCGGCCCGGTCATGGCAAAACATTGCTGGGTCTTGAGCTGGCGGTGAAAGCCGCGCAGATGGGCCGCAAAGGGTACTTCTTTACCTTAGATTATAATGCAAACGATGTCGCTGCGCTGTTTTCCGCCATCGAAAATGACGTAAGCGCCCGTCAAACGGTGATCATCGACACAAGCGATGATGTATCGGCGGATTATATCGTGTCTCGCCTTGAGACCGAGACAGCGCCCGGTTTGATCGTCGTGGACTACCTCCAACTTCTTGATCAGAAGCGTGCCAATCCAAGCCTTGAGGATCAGATGAATACGTTTCAGCGATACGTTAGGGAAACGGGCGCGATCTGTGTGGTCTTGTCCCAAATTGACCGCGCGTTCGAGCTGAGCGGTAAATCTATGCCCGACATCTCGGATATTCGCCTGCCCAATCCGCTTGATCTGTCTGTTTTTCGCAAGTCGTTTTTCTTACAAAACGGTCGGATCAAATTTGATCAGGTGGCTTAAAGCGTCTAACCTTTATAGCCAGACGACTGAATTTCGATATCAATTTTCAACCGCTTCCGCTTTGCTCAAGCCGACCGAGGGTGGCGCGGCTAAGCGGAAATAGGATCAAAATTCGGTCGCTATAGCGTTTCGGTTTGAACCTGAGACATAATTGGCAGCGAGCGGATATTGGCACAGCGCACAGAGCCGGGCGAAAGCCAGACCGCGGGATGGCGATCGCGACCTCAATTCT
>CAYWNJ010000498.1:0-2390 GCA_964459535.1 uncultured Rhodobacterales bacterium | reverse complement strand
GTCCGTTTGAATTTTGGCATAAAGCTACGCCCCCAAATAGAGTGGCGGCCTGCCAGCCTAGTCTTGCCTCTCTTCGGTTGCACATCGGGCACTCGAAACCCAATACACAACCCTAGGGCGCAAGCAGCCGTCGTCAATGTCCAGCACACTGGTCACCCTCACTTCTTCACGATAAGCACGGCGCAAGATCGATGAAAGCATAGACCATGTCACAGAACACGCTCGGCGCTCTGTTGATGACAGCCTCAATGGCGGCCTACACGCTCAATGATGCGCTGATCAAACTGACGGACGGAGCGCTGCCCCTTGGCCAATTACTCGCGCTGCGCGGGATCTTAACGGTTGTTCTGATCTACGCCCTTGCCCGTCACTTAGGCCCGCTAAGCTGGACTTTCAGTCGCGCGGATTGGCGCTTGATCAGCGTCCGCGCGCTGGCGGAGGTCGGAGCGGCCTATTTCTTTGTAACCGCGCTGCTGAATTTGCCCCTCGCAAATGTCACCGCGATTTTGCAAGTGCTGCCGCTGACCGTGACGGTCGGATCCGTGCTGTTTTTCCGCGAAACGGTGGGATGGCGGCGCGGGTTGGCCATCGGGATGGGTTTTATCGGGATGCTGCTGATCGTTAGACCTGGACCTGATGGCTTTAGTATTTACGCGCTCTATGCCCTCGGTGCTGTTCTTTCGGTCACGGTGCGCGATCTGGTAACCCGGCGCCTCTCACCCGAAGCGCCAAGCCTGACCATCGCGATGATCTCGGCCATCGTGGTTTGCGCCTTCTTCGCCGGGCTGAGCCTGGGCGAAACCTGGCAGCCGGTTACGCCGCGCCTTGGCCTGCTGATCGCCGGATCCTCCGTTTTTATCATCGGTGCCTATTACTTTAGTGTGCAGGTGATGCGCACAGGGGATGTCTCCTTTGTCGCGCCGTTCCGGTATACGGGTCTGCTTTGGGCGTTGATGCTGGGGCTCCTCGTCTTTGGCGATTGGCCGGATCTGACAACCTTGCTTGGCGCGGGTATCGTCGTTGCCGCAGGTCTCTTTACCTTCCTGCGCGAGCGCCACCTGCTAAGGAGCTGAAAAGACACGCCGCACCATATCCGCGTCAATGGCAAAGCGGCGCCGAAAAAGTGCCTCTTGCGCCGTGCCCAGCTTATCGACGGAGACAGGCTTGACCGATTTCTGGCGGCTGTCGTTAAAGCCATTATGGGTCCGCACAAACATATCCTCATCCGCGAAGGTGACGCAGGGCATATGTTGCGGGATCCGCTCATGCATGAAATTGTGGATTGTCATCTGGCAATCCCCTTGAATATGCACACCCATAGAGGCCGTCCCAAAGGGCCGGTAGTTGGGCGTAGCCGAGATCCCCTGCGCACTCACCTGCGCAATATAGCCCTTGTTCCAGTCAAAACCGACCACCCGGTTCTTTTTGAGTAAAGGCCGCACATCCCGCGCCGCACTGCGCATTTTTTCAATAAAATCAATAGCACAGGCATCGTCATCATCATGGCGAAATTGGATACACGGCTTGGAAGGGTCACGGCGCGCCCCATTTAGCAGTTCTTTGGACAGCTCGCGGCTCGGGCGGGGCGGGTGCGCGACAATCTTGACCTGGGGCATATCGCCGGTCAAATCCTTCAGGCGCTTCACATGATGGCGCGGAAACGTGTCCCCGATGAGCAGAATTAGATCAAACTTTTGATCCGTCTGCGCCCGTAAGCACGGCAGCGAGACGGTCTCAAGCAGGCGAAACCGCTCTTCGAGACGCTCATCGGCCCAAAGATAGGCGATCCGGTCCCGCGTTGTTTCGTGATCGACCTGAAACCCTCCAATCGCGGGATAGGAAAAGCGGCAAAGACCAATAATCTGCATCGAAATTGTCCCCTATCCCTCGGTTTGCCACACACACACACAACTTGCCCGATTGCCAGGCCAAAGCGCAAGCAGGCAGGGCTGTTGACACGCAAGCCGACTCCACCTATACGCCGCACATCCGGGCGCGGGGCCTATCGCGTCTGGTTCGGAATTCTAGTGATCACGATCCGGCCTATTGCTGGCCCGATCCTCTGAAACTTAGCCGCGTCGTTTACCCCGGTACGGAAACGATAGCGGATTTTTTGTTTTGTCTAGGACAAAACATCAAAAAACCTTGCGGGCGCAAGCCCGCGCCTTTGAGAAACCTGGGCGCTGAGCCCGACATGACAATTGGACGGGAAGACCGCGCATGCCAACGATCCAACAGCTGATCCGAAAACCGCGTCAGCCAAAAATTAAACGCTCTAAATCCATGCATTTGCAAGAATGCCCGCAAAAGCGCGGGGTTTGCACACGGGTCTATACCACGACCCCGAAAAAGCCGAACTCGGCGATGCGGAAAGTGGCAAAGGTGCGTTT
>CAYWNJ010000497.1:0-2391 GCA_964459535.1 uncultured Rhodobacterales bacterium | reverse complement strand
CCGGGTTTGGGCTTGCGCGCAATTTGCGCATTCCGCGCAGCGAGGCGCAGGGTTTTATCGACCGATATTTCGAGCGCTTCCCCGGCATTCGGACATATATGGACGAGACCAAGGCGTTTGCACGCGAACACGGGTATGTTGAAACCCTATTTGGCCGCAAGATTCATACGCCCGAAATTGGCGCGAAAGGCCCGCGCGCCGGTTTTGCAGCGCGCGCCGCGATCAACGCGCCCATTCAGGGCACCGCAGCAGATATCATTCGCCGCGCGATGATCCGGATGCCCGCCGCTATTGAGGATCTGCCTGCTCAAATGTTGCTTCAAGTTCATGACGAATTGCTCTTTGAGGTCGAGGACGGGGCACAAGAGGCGCTGATAACCGCCGCGCGTGCGGTGATGGAGATGGCGGCAGAGCCGACCGTCAAGCTCGCCGTGAAATTGACCGTCGACGCCGGGCAGGGCCGCAGTTGGGCGGATGCACATTAGGGCGGGTTGATCGTCGCTAACTTCGCGAGAAATATCTCGCGGTTCGCGTGTTGTCTGAGGCCACGTAAGGACCGCTCGCGCGGAGGCGGTAGGTCGAAGACATCCCGCCTTGCTGACATGGAGAAGATGTACCGCCCCCCGCGACTTTATCTATGAGCGTTAGCAATGCGGCCTTTGAAACAGGCTTTGCAAGGACATCTGAGAGCCCAGCCTCAAGATAGCGTTGGGCCTGGGCCGGTAGCGCATTCGCTGTTACCGCGACTATGATGGGCAGCGGTGTGCCGGTGTTCGCATGCCGCTCGAGCAAGTGTTGCGTGGCCTCGATGCCATCCATTCCCGGCATTTGCACATCCATCAGCACCAGATCGACTGGATTGCCCTCCAGATATTCCAAAGCAACATAGGCGCTATCTGCCTCTGCGATATCGACAGCGCTTCCGTTTAGAAACTTGCGCAGAACCAGGCGGTTGGTTTGGTTGTCATCGACAATCAGCACCTTCATCCCCGCAGCGCGCCCGTGTTCCGGGATCGGCTCGGGCGCATCCGTCTCTGGCGCGCGGGTCGCCAGGGGTAAGATCAGTGCAATCTCAAAGGTTGATCCCTCGCCAAGGGTACTGCGCAGGGTCAGCTCGCCCCCTAAGCTGCGGCAGATTTGACGTGAGATGGACAGACCCAGGCCCGTTCCCCCATGTTTACGTGTCGTACTCGCATCAGCCTGCCCAAAGGGCTCAAACACCCGCGAATGCGCCGTCTCTTCGATCCCGATGCCGGTGTCTTCAACGGCGATGGTCAGGCTAGCATTGCCGCCAGACCGCACGGCTTTGACTTTGATTGTGACTTCGCCGTCCTCGGTGAACTTGATTGCATTGGCGACCAAGTTGTTCAGCACCTGGCGGAGCCGCCGCACATCGCCCTCCAGCATCGGCAGCGGATCTGACGGAAATTCCGAGCTCAGTCGAATGCCTTTGTCGGCGGCAAGCCCAGAGTAGAGTGCAACAACATTGCCCACCATCCCCGACAGATCAAATGCAGTGGTTTCGAGTTCGATCTTCCCGGCGTCGCCTTTCGAATAGTCAAGCACATCGTTCAACGTGGCAAGGAGCACGTCACCCGAGTCGATGAGAACTTCGACAGACTCACTTTGCTGTTGGTTTAAATCTGTGTCCGCCAACGCACGCGCCATCCCCATAATGCCATTCAGGGGCGTTCGAATTTCGTGGCTGACATTCGCGATGAAAGCAGACTTCGCCCGGCTGGCGGCCTTGGCGGCTTCGGCCAGTTTCTGCTCGCGCCGCCGTGCCCGCGCCGCAAAGTAGAGCTCGAAAAGCAGGTAACCCAACAACAGCAGCACTGTAACGCCGGTGACAGTCTCGACAAATTTGCGCCGACCGGAGGCTTGTGCGACCGAAGAGGATAAGACCTCAAGCTCCTTGGTGTTGTAATCCGTGATCCAAATCCGGCGCAGCGCGACGATTTGGTCTGTGAGTTCGATGCTAAACCGCGATAGCGCCGCATCCGAGAGCGGCGCATCGCCGAAAATCAACCGGTCTTTGTTGCTAAGCAGGGTCGTGACCTCCCCCAAAACCCGCACAACGCCGGGTCGCCCCTGATTTTCTAGCCCCGCAAGCAGATTGACGCGGCTCCAGAAGATGTCGAACTGCGTCTGGAGGGCGTGTAGATCTTTCCGGTCATTTCGGAACGCCTCGATTGTCCGTGCGAGACGCTCGCCCTCATAGATCGCCTCGCTTGCCATCCAGCCATCGGAAATGATGGAGACAGCCATACGTCGCTCATTGTCACGCAGCATGTCGCGATGCAGAAGCATCGCGCCAAGCAAACAGATACAGAGGCCGATCGCACAAAGCGCGCGCAGCATCTGGCTGTGTTGTGACAAAAGCAGGCGCAT
>CAYWNJ010000496.1:0-2399 GCA_964459535.1 uncultured Rhodobacterales bacterium | reverse complement strand
CAGAAATTGACGTTTTTGGGTCTTAACGCTTAAGGGATCGCGGCAAGTAGACGGTCACGTTCGCCGACATCATCGGCACTCGAAATCGCTGTGGCGAGCTCTTCAAGCGATGCAATCGAATGACCCGCGCGGAAACTATCCACATGGGGCAGAATCGCGGCTATACCAGCCGCGCGCGGGGCGAACTCCGCCCAGCGTAGAAGCGGGTTGATCCAGATCAGCCGTTGGCTTGAAAGATGGAGCCGCTCCATCTGGCGGCCAAGCTGCTCTGGCACGCCGCGATCCAGCCCATCGGTGATCAGCAGCACGACTGCGCCTTGCCCAAGGATCCGGCGTGACCAGGTTCGATTAAATTCGGCGATACACTCCCCAATGCGCGTCCCGCCGTCCCAATCTTGAGCTTGCGCCCCTGCGGCAGCAAGTGCCGCGTCGACATCCCGCTGGGCGAGATGGCGGGTGATATTGGTTAATCTCGTGCCAAAGGTGAACGCATGCACCTTAGCCCACCCCGCACCGCGCGCGTTTGAGACGGCATGCAGAAAGTGCAGGACCATGCGGCTATATTGACACATCGAGCCGGAGATGTCGCACAGAACCACCAGGTTCGGCCAGCGTTGGCGCGGTGCGGCTTTGGCCAGAGTGAAGACCTCTCCGCCCTGGCGCGCCGCCGCGCGCAGCGTGCGCGCCGCATCAATCCGCCCACGCGCCGCGCGCATATGGCGCCGGGTGCGCAGCGGCTTGACGGGGAGACGCAGCCTGGCAAGCATACGTTTGGCTTGGGCCGTTTCATCTGCGCTCATCTGTTCAAAATCAATGGTCTTTAGGCGTTCATCCCCCGACATTGTAAGTGAGGCGTCAATTTCGATTTCGGTGTCCGCGTCCTCTGCCTCAGGCGCTGACCCCTCCGGCGCTTCCGCGCCGTCCAAGAGCGCCTCGGCTGCGCGTTTCTCGCCTGGTTGCGCATTGCGCTCTTCTGAAACGCCGCGGATGGCAGGCAGCATCGCGGACATCATATGTTCAAGATAGCGCGGATCACGCCAATAGAGGCGAAAGACTTGCGCAAAAACGGCGCGGTGTTCGGGACGGCTTACAAAACAGGCGTGAAGTGTCCAAAAGAAGTCACGCTTTTCCGTGAACCCAACCGCAGCCACAGCGCGCACGGCATCCAGAACGCGGCCCGGGCCAATCTTCAGACCCGCCCGGCGCAGGGCGCGCGCAAAATGGGTGATATTATGCGCAAGCTGTGGGTTATCAGGCAGGTTGAGCGGTGCGTATTCGGGCATGGGCGGTGTTAGTGAGTTTGCAGGCTGCGTCGTTAGCCCCAAGACTTAGTGCATGGACGGCGCTGGGTCCATCTTCCTGGTCCCGTCAGCCTGTACCCGGCGCAGCAATCCACCGGGCGAATAGTATTTTCGCTTGAACGCGCGGCGTGCATGTTGCACCAGACTTGCAAAGAGCGGCTCGGCTTGAGGTTGAACCTGAGGCAAAGTCCCTAGCGAGAGAGCCGTACGGAGCGAGAAAATGGCAAAAGGCCTGAAACTGGCACGTCAATTTATCCAAGCCATCCCGCATGCGCAGGACCTCGCGATGGAGCTTACCCGTCTCGAAGATGGGCTTGCAGAAATTGTTATGCCTTATGATGCGCGGCTTATCGGCGATCCTGATACTGGCGTTATTGCGGGCGGGGCGGTCTCGGCTGTGCTCGACACCTGCTGCGGCGCGGCGGTGATGAGCCATCCAAACAATCTCAGCGCGACGGCGACGATTGATCTGCGCATTAACTATATGCGCGCGGCGCGGCCCGGTGATGCTATTCGCTGCGTCGCAGATTGCTATCACATGACCCGATCAGTGGCCTTTGTCCGGGCAACGGCGTTTGACGGGGATGCAGAGCGACCCGTAGCCACCGCGACAGGCTCCTTTACAGTTGAGGCTGCCCGGTGAGTGCGTCCGGCGCCGCTCAGGGTGCCCAGCATGAGCGGGATGCCGCGCTCGGTGCGTTGGTTGAGCGCTTACCATATGCGAAATATCTCGGTATCCATTTTGATCGGCGCGGGGATGAGTTAACGGGCGTGCTCAGCTATGATCCCAAGCTCATCGGCAATCCGATGCTACCGGCAATCCATGGCGGCGTTACCGCCGCGTTCTTAGAAATTACAGCGGTGATTACGCTCAGCTGGACGCGGGTTTGGTCGGGGCTGGAAGAGGGGGCACCCGACCTTAAAGCTCTGGAGACAGGCAAGGGGCTGCGCCTGCCGAAAACAATTGACTTTACAACAGACTACCTGCGCTCGGGCCTGCCGCGCGATGCCTATGCACGGGCACGCGTCAATCGGGCGGGGCGTCGCTATGCGTCGGTGCATGTGGAAGGTTGGCAAGACAGCCGAAACCGTCTTTTT
>CAYWNJ010000495.1:0-2414 GCA_964459535.1 uncultured Rhodobacterales bacterium | reverse complement strand
GGGCCGACAAAGAACCCGTCCTCATAACCTTGCATCTTGAACCCGCGCCCATCGACGACAAGTTGCGCGCCCTGGTCAACACCGGTTTGCACGAGGCGTTCGATATTGGCTTTCGCGGCGGCGGTCACAACCGGGCCATAGTCGATGTCATTGCCCGCCGTATAGGGGCCGACTTTGAGCTTTTCGATCCGGGGGACAAGCTTGTCAATCAGCCGATCCGCCGTTTCCTCTCCGACCGGGACGGCGACGGAGATGGCCATGCAGCGCTCGCCCGCCGCGCCATAGCCTGCGCCGACTAGCGCATCTGCGGCTTGATCCATATCCGCGTCGGGCATCACGATCATGTGGTTCTTTGCCCCGCCAAAGCATTGCACGCGTTTGCCCTGCGCGCAGCCGGTGGCATAGATGTATTCCGCAATCGGGGTTGAGCCGACAAAGCCGATCGATTGGACAATGGGGTTATGCAGAAGCGCGTCCACCGCCTCTTTGTCACCATTCACAACCTGCAGAATACCTTTGGGCGCGCCGGCCTCTTCCATCAGCGCGGCCAGCATCATCGGCACCGAAGGGTCGCGCTCGGATGGTTTGAGGATAAAAGCATTGCCGCAGGCGAGGGCAGGGGCAAACATCCACATTGGGATCATCGCGGGGAAGTTGAACGGGGTAATGCCGGCCGTCACGCCCAATGCTTGGCGCATTGAGTACATGTCGATCCCAGGGCCCGCGCTGTCGGTGAACTCACCTTTGAGCATATGCGGGGCGGCGATGCAAAACTCGACCACTTCTAGGCCGCGCTGCACATCCCCTTTGGCGTCGGGGATCGTCTTGCCGTGCTCGCGTGAGAGGGCCTCGGCCAGCTTGTCCATATCGCGGTTCAGCAGATCAACGAATTTCATCAGCACGCGCGCGCGGCGCTGCGGGTTGGTTGCGGCCCAAGCAGGCTGCGCGGCGGCGGCGATTTCGATCGCTTGGTTGACCTCTTCGGTACTGGCCAGCGCGACCTGGGCCTGCACCTCGCCGGTCGCCGGGTTAAAGACATCGGCGCGGCGGCTCCCGCCCGCTGAGAGTGCGCCGTCGATATAATGGCCGATCTGTTCCATTGGGTCCTCGTCTTTTGATTTGGCCGCAATCTAGCGCGGTGTTGCGCCAGTCAAAAGCCCCGAAACGCGCTGCAACCTTGACTTGCGCCGCCGCTTGGGCCGAGGATGAAAGCCTATATATCACCGATTGGAAGGAGGAGGCACGATGCAAGTTCAGCAAATCCTGAAATTGAAATCGGACGATTCGGTTGTGACGGTCCCACCCGGAACCAAGATCTGGGAAGCTTGCGCGATTCTCGCGAAGAAGGGGATTGGCACGGTCGTTGTCAGCCAGGATGGTAAACGCGCCGACGGCATCCTGTCCGAGCGCGATGTTGTGCGGGCGGTGTCAAACCGCGGCGGGGCCTGCCTGACCCATGGGGTCGAGATGTATATGACCTCGAAACTCGTGACCTGCACGCGCCAAGACAATGCGGATACGGTCTTGCAAAAGATGACCGAAGGACGGTTTCGGCATATGCCGGTGGTCGAGGAGGGGCTGATGGTCGGGCTCATTACCCAAGGCGACGTGGTCAAGGCGCGGCTGAGTGAGCTTGCAATGGAGAAAGACGCGCTAGAAGGGATGATTATGGGGCACTGAGCGCGCTTGCATTCGCGCGCGGCTCGTGTTGGAATCGCCCGCAACGCTCAGGAGCAGCTCATGCGCATTGGCCTTTATCCCGGCACGTTCGACCCGATCACTTTGGGGCATATCGACATTATCCGACGCGCCAGCGCGCTTGTGGACAGGCTGGTTATTGGGGTCGCGATTAACCGCGACAAGGGCCCGCTTTTTTCCCTCGAAGAGCGCGTGGCGATGATCGAAGCGGAATGCGCAGGTCTTTCCGAGCAGACAGGGACCGAGATCATTGCCCATCCCTTTGAAAATCTTCTGATTGATTGCGCCAAGGATGTAGGCGCTGCGGTGATTGTCCGGGGCCTGCGCGCGGTGGCGGATTTTGAGTATGAATTCCAGATGGTTGGAATGAACCGGGCCTTGGACGACAGCGTCGAGACCGTGTTTTTGATGGCCGAGGCACGGCACCAGGCCATTGCCTCTAAGCTGGTCAAAGAGATCGCCCGCTTGGGCGGGGATGTCTCAAAGTTCGTCACGCCCGCTGTTAACACAGCCCTGCGCGCGCGCGCCAGGCGTTAGGTTGGGTCTGCGCTTTGCACGCGTTGCCAGCCTGCGGACGGCTGGGGGCTAAGCTCGAAAGCGATCAAATTAAAGTCGCCAGGCTATAAATTCAGACCCTGTCTAAAGCGCCTAACCTTAAACCTGAGGCGCATCGCCCCGAACATATCTCCCGCGCAACAGGCACTGTTGCGCCGCGC
>CAYWNJ010000494.1:0-2417 GCA_964459535.1 uncultured Rhodobacterales bacterium | reverse complement strand
TCTTCGCCAAAGACGGACATGGTCCAGCGGACCTCGACCTGATCGACGGATCGGGGGAGCAGGCTGAGCGAGACAAACAGCGACGGCGCAATGCTTGCGACTTGCAACGGGAAATGCGCAAAGAGAAAGGACTGATGGCGCTGATCATCGCGCAATTTCTCAGAGCCCCGCCCGCGAGAAGGGATATTCTCGGGGTATTTTGCAAAGTAACTGGTAAAGCCCGCACCCGACGGACCCTTTACGCTAAGCCGCGTCGGCGTGTACCCGTGAAGCGTTTGGGGATGGACGACGGAGAGGTGATACCCTTCCATAAAGTTCTCGACCAACGCCTTCCAGTTGCAGCGCCAAATTTCGCTGGCAGTATGCAAATGGCGATAGGTCTCGGCCTCATACGGGGCGAGCGTTTCCGCCAGCTCCGCCATACCCGCGTCAATGTCGCTGGGCTCTTCGGCGAGCGATACATAGACAAAGCCGAAACGCTCCTCGCACGCAAAACTCGGGAGCTTGCACTGCGCTGGATCAAAGGCCGCGTTCTCCATGCCACCCGCGCGCTGCAATTGCCCATCGGGACGATAGGACCAGGCATGGTACGGGCAGACAAAGAGCTTTGCCCGCCCCCGGCCCTGAACCAGCGGCATCCCGCGGTGACGGCAAACGTTTGAGAGTGCCCGGATGCGAGATTTGTCTCGCACCACAATGACGGGCTCATCCAGGATCTGAACCGTCAGATAGTCGCCATGCTCCCGCAGTTCATCCGTGCGCCCGACGCAGTGCCAAGCCTCGGCAAGAACCGTTTGCTTTTCATGCTCGAAATAGCCTGGATCGACATAGTGCTGCCCCGAAAGACCTAAAGATGCGTTTGCCGGTCTGCTGGCCCGATCCGCCAACTCCGCCCGCAGCGCGCGCACGCGATCTTGTGGCTGAAAATCTGCCGCGTGGCTCTCTCCATCAGCCATAGGCGCGTACCCGGCTATAGAGATAGTGCGCAAAGTCGTAATTGGGGCGCTCAAGATGCGACAAATGCCCGGCCTCTGCAGCCTCGGAGCACAGGCCCTGATAAACGCGCTCGGTGCAGGTGCGGTCTTCGATATTCACATCGTCCAGCAAAGTCTTGAGCTGTTTAAAGTTATCCTGCGCATCAGCGTCATTGACATAGTCGAGCGACATGCCCCCGCCAAAGCCTATACGCACCTTGCCAACGCCTTCGGGATGTAGCGTGAGATACCAGAAATACCCTGGTGTCAGCGTAATCATCAGGCTGGGATATATCGCCAAAAGATAGGTCATACGGCGCCGATCGCCCGTAAGGCGCGTGTTGTTCGGATGCGCCATCGCAATCCGCAAACTGTCATCCTTTAGGATCGTATGGTAATTAAACGCCGCTTCCCCGGGCGGGCAGACCATCTCATCAAGCTTTGACAGACCGCCAATCGTGCCCGCATGGCAGACCGGCAGGTGATAGCTTTCCATGAAATTTTCGGCGAGCACCTTCCAATTTGTATCCCAGACATGGGTCTCGTGGAAAGTTTCGACATAGCTTTCCATCTCGTAATCGCCGATATGCTCTTCGACCCCGCTTAGATGGCTGGCGACATCCTCGGCCTCGGGGTTGAGCGTAACAAACACCCAGCCAAGCCATTCTTGGCAGCGCACGCGGGGCAGCTGATACTCTTCTTTGCAAAAGCCCTCATTGAGGGTCATCGCAGGCGCGCCGCGCAACGATCCATCAAGGTTGTACGTCCAAGCGTGGTAGGGGCAGACGATGCTAGAGACATGCCCGCGCCCCTCTAGCAGCGTCGACATCCGGTGGCGGCAGACATTTGACATCGCGCGCAAGTGGCCAGACCTATCACGTAAGATGATGATAGGCTGATCAGCGAGATGGATTGTAACATAGTCGCCAGGCTCTTTGAGGGACGAGGCGCGCCCCACGCAAAACCAGTCGCGCCGAAAGATACCGTCCAACTCCGCCTTCAAAAAGTCAGGCGAGGTGTAGACCGATGGCGGCATCGCCCGCGCCTTCTCGAACGGCGTGGCGACATTTTCTGCAAGGCTATCAATCGCATCTTTCATAGCGTGTCCTTAGGTGCAAAACTCAAGCGGCATAGAGCGCCGACCGCTATTCAACCCGGACAACGGAAAATATCAAGGTAGCATTTTTGCCAGAGCCCGTAGCTTTGACGCAAAGCTGTCTGATAGGCCCGCGGCCCTTAGCCAAACATCCCAAGAACAGCCTGCAAGCCGCCACGAATGGCAAGATCCACCAAAGCAAAGAAAATCGCTGTCAATGTCGCCATGATAAAGACCATAACCGTGGTCAGCATCACCTCACGGCGCGTGGGCCAGACGATCTTTGAAACTTCAGCGCGGACCTGCTGTATGAACTGAAGTGGATTTGTCGTAGACATGTTGTAATC
>CAYWNJ010000493.1:0-2421 GCA_964459535.1 uncultured Rhodobacterales bacterium | reverse complement strand
CGATCGTAAACGGACTCTATCTCGCTCACTTGAAATGCCAGATGCGTGATGCCACGTACTTCCGCATCCGAAAGAGGGCGCCCTTGGAACTCGCAAGTTACTAGAAAGCTGAATAGATCGCCTTCTGGGTTGGCTCGGGCTCGCGCGATTTGCTGCGTGAGGTAGTCTTCGAGAACCGCGGCCTTTTCAGGGACGTTCTTGCCGGCCACGCGGAAGGCATGGGTCCCCCAGCCAATCCAATCCTCGGCTTCCTCTAGAGGTAAACCTAGCAAGACGGTTAACGCTCGAGATTGAAGGGGAAGTGCAAATTCAGAAACCACTTCAACCGTATCGCCAGCTACAAGGTCATCCACGGCGACCCGGACCAGCTCTCCGATTGTTGCAATATAGTCCTTGTCACTATGCGCACGACGAAACCACGGCTGGACCAGATCGCGATAACCTGTGTGATCGGGTGGATCGACCTCGACCGGGAACTGGCGAAAGCTGCGTACATCGTCCTCGGCTGGGATTGGCACCCGACCCGGCGCATCAGAACTATAAAGCTGCCAGTCGCGCGCTGCCTGGCGCACTTGCCGAAATCCTCGTATCAATGCGATGGTTTCGCCGTTAAAGTCTTCGACGTCATCTGAATTGGTCATCAGTCTTCTTTCAATCGGCGGAAACAACACGCACCCGCAACCCGTCCAGCGCGTCGCTCACCGCGATCTGGCACGCGACCCGGCTTTGCGATGCGTAGTCGTCTTCAAACTCCAGCATGGCAATTTCAGCTTCATCGGGGGCCTCAAGACGTGAGGACCATTCGTCAGGCACATGGATGTGACAGGTTGCGCAAGAGGCGTTGCCACCGCAGTCGCCGTTGATCCCCGTCACGCCCGCAGAAACCGCTGCATGCATGAGGGAGCCATCCGTTGCCTGCACCGACACTTCGGTTCCGTCAACGCACTCAAATACGATGCTGGCCATCCAACCCTCCCATTAGACCACGCGCTGACTACCCACCATAGGCGGGCAGGAACTGCATGGAACCATTGGAAAGAGGTAGAAGGTGGATAAAAACTATCGTGTACTTGTCAGGTATAGGGAAGAGACTTCAGCTCTTCAAAGGATCTCTGGCTGTTGCGATACGCGCGCGGCGTCATTCCAAAGCGTTTGTGAAACGCCGCCGAGAAATGCGCGGGTGACGTAAAGCCAAGCGAATAGGCGATCTTGGAAACTTGCATCCCGGTAGATAACAGGCGCCGCGCGGCGAGGTTCAAACGGTAGGTGCGTTTGTAGTCGTGGAAGTTTTGCCCAACCACCTGCTTGAAACATCTTGAAAAATAGGCCGAGGACAGATTGCAGGCCGACGCGGCCCCATCCAACGATAGTGGTTCACCAGGTTCTTTGTGCAGCATCTCGATGGCGGGCCGCAGCCTGTCGAGGTGCCGGGACGTTTTGCTTTCCCCGTCCCGAATGACCGTTCCCGATGTGCACATCAGCGTCAGGATGAGCTCGATCAGCTTGCCGCTGAGCGGCTGATCAGGCGAGGATTGGCAGTTTTCGACCAGCCAATCGACCAGCATGTCAATGCGCGCGCGCTCGGTTTCACTTGGAATGCTGATGAATGAACGCGAGAGCAAACGATCGGCAACCCGCCCAGATAAGCTCTCGGCGAGAAAGGGTTCAAACTGGATGAGCACCCATTCTTTCACGCCGTGGTTCAGATCAAAATCGTGCATATGCATGGAGGGCACAAAGACCGCTGACCAGTCGCTTACAACCTCGCTCTTGGCTTCGGACACGAAGGTGCCGTGGGACCGCCGGAACCAAACGATTTCACACAGCGAATGAAAGTGGGCCAGACGCGGCGGCGGTGGCGTGTCGGCCCCAAGTTGAACCACTTCGGTCAGAACGTTGACACCTGCAGGCAGCTCTATCGGTTCGCAAATTGGCCGGTTTTCCATGGGGGCGATCATCTCCGATCATTCAAAGAGTATCAAGCAGCCGGTAGTTTCATAGCGCATTTCTGCGATTTCCCTCCAAATGGGTCGCATGGAGAAAAGTTTGGTGGTTCTCCTTCCATCAAAGCGATTGGAGGACGACCCCGATGACCAGACTTACCGCAAAGGACATGCGTGCTGCCAAAGGGCAGCGTAAGTTTACGAAATTGTCAATCACCACGCCGGAACAAGCGGCCGCAGCAGAGGCAGCGGGGATCGACGTTTTGTCCGCCTCATACTACCCCGACAGGATGGCCGCGATGCGCGCGGCGGCGCCAACGCCGTTCTTTGTGTACTCCCTGCCACATGGTCCCAGCGTGTCCGGCGAGGATGAGTTGCGCACCGCGTTCGAAGCCCGCGATCTAGGAGCAGACGCCTGCTATTGCTCCATGCGGATGCCGGTGGTCGAGCTTTTGGCCTCCGAAGGCATTCCCGTGAT
>CAYWNJ010000492.1:0-2431 GCA_964459535.1 uncultured Rhodobacterales bacterium | reverse complement strand
TTCTGAGAAGCACCGTTGGCCGCGAAACTTTCACGAGTAACGGTTGTTGAACCGTAAGCGGTGCGCTGGTCACACGGGTTTGGCGTAGTTCCAGGGCAGCAGTTTGTCGATGTGCGTTTGTTTGTGACCCTCTGCGATAGCTGTCAGGACACCGGACAGATAGCGATGCGGTTCGATCCCGTTGAGTTTGCAGGTCTCGATCAGGGACGCGATGACGGCCCAGTTTTGGGCTCCGGCATCATGGCCTGCGAAGAGCGCGTTTTTGCGGTTCAGGGCGATGGGGCGGATTGTTCGCTCCACCGGGTTGTTGTCGAGTTCGATGCGACCGTCGTCGAGGAACAGGGTCAGCCCATCCCAGTATTTGGCGATGTATTTCAGGGCATCTCCGGTCGGCGATTTTGCCGAGACGCGTGCGCAGTTCTGGGCGAGCCAGAGTTCGAAGGCGTCGACGATGGGTTTTGAGCGGTCCTGTCGAGCGGCGCGCCGTTGATTGGCGGACATGCCGCGCAGGTCTTTTTCGACGCTATAGAGTGCCTGTATTTGGGCCAGACCTTCCTGCGCAATGGGTGCCGTTCTGGACTGGGTGACCTCATGCAGTTTGCGGCGGGCATGCGCCCAGCAATAGGCCAGTGTCACATCTTGCATCGGCCGTTTGAGCAAGCGGTTGTAGCCAGCATAGCCATCGACCTGCAGGATGCCTCTGAAGCCTTTCAAGATATTCTCCGCATGCTGGCCGGAGCGTCCCGGCGCATAGGTGAACGCAACGCCCGGTGGGTCATCTCCGCCCCATGGCCTGTCATCGCGGGCCAGCGCCCAGAAGTAACCTGTTTTGGTGCTTTTGCGCCCCGGCGCCAGAACCGGCGCAGGGGTCTCGTCCATAAAGAGCTTGGTGCAGCGCTTCAGATCAGTCATCAGGGCATCATAGACAGGGGTCAATTCGAACGCCGATTTGCCGACCCACGCAGCCAAGGTCGAGCGATCCAGGTCAATGCCCTGGCGGCTGTAAATCTGGGCCTGCCTGTAGAGCGGCAAGTGATCCGCATATTTTGAGACGAGCACATGGGCGAGTGTAGCCTCGGTCGGCATGCCACCTGCAATGATGTGGGCGGGTGCCGGGGCTTGGCTGATCCCGCCCTCGCACGACCGGCAGGCATATTTGGGGCGGCGGGTGACGATCACGCGGAACTGGGCTGGAATGATGTCCAGCCGTTCGCTGACATCTTCGCCAATGACATGACGCTCAGCTCCGCAGGCACAGGAGAGATTAGGTTCAATAACCACCTCGACCCGTTCCAGATGCTTGGGCAGTGATCCGCGATTGGTCTGGCGTGGCTTTGCTGGCCGCACAGGCGCGGTGCGCGCGTCCGCGTCGATTTCGGCTTCGACCTGCGCGATGGCGGTTTCGATGTCTTCGAGTTCCAGCTCATATTGGGCCGGATCAATCTTCTCGGATTTGGCTCCAAACAGCGCCTTCTTGAAGGAAGCGACCAGCGCCTCGAGCCGTGCATTCTGGTCCTGTTGCGCACGGATGATTGCCTTCAGCTCGGCAATGTCATTGGGCAGTCCATCAGGTACGGTCATGCCCGATCTCATAACAAAACAAGCGCAGAATGACCCGCGCAAACGTGCCTGTGAGTCACTCCGCCGCAGCCGGAGCTGCGACCTCTAAAGGGCGAACGCGTCGCCAATCCAGACCTGCAAATAGCGCCTCAAACTGGGCCGGTTCCAGTCGCATCACCCCGTTCTTGACCGCAGGCCAGGTGAAGCTGCTATCCTCAAGCCGCTTATAAGCCATCACCAGCCCGCTGCCATCCCAGTAGATCAGCTTCAGCCGATCCGCCCGCTTGGAGCGGAACACATAGACCGACCCATCAAATGGCTTCTGGCGCAATTGGCTTTGCACCAAGGCAGCAAGCCCGTCATGGCCCTTGCGGAAGTCCACAGGGTCGCTGGCCACAAAAATCCGGACATTATGGGATGGCGTGATCACGTGGCCATGGCCCGGGCGATCTCGGCGATCCGTGACGCTGGCGTCGCCACATCAAGACGCACGGTGACATCGCCTCTGATCACATCAATCGTGCAGGCGGACACGGCGGGCAGAGGTTCGGCTAGAGGCGCAGACGCTTCAACCGCCACTGGCACAAAATCCATGCCATCCAGGTTTGGCAAAACCAGTTTGCCCTGACGCGCCATCCGCCGCCAATCAGACACTGTGCTCGGGATCAGCTCGTATCGCTTCGCCACCGCCTTGACCGTCTCGCCCTCAATCAACGTCTCCGCCACGATCCGTGCCTTCAACTCCGGCGGCCAATCTCGCTTGCCATCTGACCGCCGCGGCACCCTTGCCAGAAACTCGCTTGTAGCTCCCATCGAGAAACTCCGCACACACCAAAGAAACCTCTGAACCGCATACCAGCCAGCCGCTGGG
>CAYWNJ010000491.1:0-2433 GCA_964459535.1 uncultured Rhodobacterales bacterium | reverse complement strand
ACAGATTCGTGCATCATCTCGCTCAAGGTTGGATGTGGGAACACGGTGTGGATCAGATCCTCTTCGGTCGTCTCAAGCTGGCGCCCAACGACATAGCCTTGGATCAACTCTGTCACTTCAGCTCCGACCATATGCGCCCCCAAAAGCTCTCCGGTCTCTGTATCAAAAACGGTCTTAATCAACCCTTCGGGCTCTCCCAGCGCAATCGCCTTGCCATTGCCAATGAAGGGAAAGCGACCAATTTTCACCTCATATCCTTGCTCTTTGGCCTGCGCTTCGGTCAGGCCGACCGAGGCGACCTGCGGATGGCAATATGTGCAACCCGCAATGCTTTCGGGCTTTATCGGATGGACCTCCCGCCCGGCAATCATCTCGGCGACCATAACGCCCTCATGGCTTGCCTTATGGGCGAGCCAGGGCGCCCCAGCAACGTCGCCAATGGCATAGACGCCCTCTACCCCGGTCCGGCAATAGGCATCGGTCACCACATGGCTGCGGTCGAGCGGAATGCCAAGCGCCTCAAGCCCCAGGTTTTCGACATTGCCGACGATCCCCACCGCCGAGATAACGGTATCGAAATCAAGGACCTGCGTGTCGCCACCGCTTTCGATATGGGCGGTCACCTTGCCGGGCGTGCGGTCCAACTTCTTGACCATAGCCCCGGATAGAATGGTCATTCCCTGTTTTTCAAAGGATTTCTGCGCAAACGCGCTGATTTCAGCATCTTCGACAGGAAGCACCCGATCCATCACCTCGACAACCGTCGTTTCCGCGCCGAGCGTGTTATAAAAGCTCGCAAATTCAATCCCTATCGCGCCCGAACCGATAACCAAAAGCCGCTTTGGCATTCGCGGCGGCTTGAGCGCATGCTTATATGTCCAAACCAGGTCTCCATCCGCCTCAAGCCCCGGAAGCTCACGCGCACGCGCGCCTGTTGCGAGTATGATATGCGCGGCATGAAGGCTTTGCGCGCCTTTGTCGCTCTCGATCTCGACCATCCCCTGGCCACCGAGGCGTGCAGCGCCCATAAAGACAGCCACTTTGTTCTTTTTAAGCAGATGCGCAACCCCGCCCGAGAGCTGCCCCGCAACCTTGCGCGAGCGGGCAACCACCGCCTCAAGATCATAGTCGATCTTTCCCGCAGACAGCCCGAACTCTGCCGCGCGGTGCATCAGGTGAAAGACTTCCGAGGATCGGAGCATGGCCTTGGTCGGGATACAGCCCCAATTAAGGCAAATACCGCCAAGATGCTCACGCTCGACAATTGCGGTCTTAAGCCCAAGCTGCGCGGCGCGAATGGCGGCGACATATCCGCCCGGTCCGGCACCAATGACAATCACGTCGAACTTGGTCTCAGCCATCGCAAAATCCTCCTCGCAGCAAAAATTAGTTTAGCGTTAAACTATTTTCGAACAAGCTACAACGCAAGCAAAGCGCGACAAATCATCTCTGATGCGCAAGCTGAGGTATTTTAGGCTGCTGCGGGCTCCAAGGCCCGCAACGTGCTCCCATAACCACCAGCCTCGATATAGGCCAGCTCGGCCGCGCTCGACTGACGGCCCAGGGTCGCGTTGCGATATGGAAAACGTCCGAATTGGCGGATCACATCGCGATGCGCGCGCGCATGGATGAGATTACTCCCACCCTGATCGGGCATCCGCTCGCAAATCAGCCTTACGCAGCGCGACTGGTCGCAGAGATTTTCGGAATGCATCAAAGGAAGGTAGAAAAATTGCCGCGCTGGCGGATCAATGCGCAGATCCCATCCCTTTGCGATCGCAGATTTTGCCACGGCGAGGGCAACAGAGTCGAGTTGAAAGGACTCCGGCGCACCGCGAAACATATTTCGGGGAAATTGATCGGTGAGGATCAGATACGCCAAAGCTCCAGAGGGATAAGTCAACCAAAGCGCGTAGCGGCCCGCTGCCGCCTGCTCCCAAGCCGGGTGAAAGCGCGCATGGATTTGCCGGTCCAGTGTATCGTCCTGCGCATACCATTGCTCTGGCCCGCATTCATCAAGCCAAAACGTCAAAACTTCTTGGGGATTTACGCTCACAGCCCCAACTCCCTTTCACCTGCCCCGAACCTCTGCCTGTTTCGCTGAAACGCTACGCCAGAGTGGGCTTTGCAGCCAATCACGAAATGCAACAGATGCGTCACAATTATGCAGCGTCACTCTCTTCTTCCTCTGAAAGCGCAACGTCGATCACGTATTCTTGCGCAATTTCCATCGCAACCGGGGTCGTCGCTGCTGGTGACATCGCAACAAAGCTGCCAGTTTCGTCAACGGGCACCGCCGCGCGGCGGGTTGCACGCCATCCGGCATAGAGCGCCAGCAGACCAAAGAGCGCAGCGGTAAACGCAAAAAAACCGCTCGGCCCCATTTGGCTCATCAGGGCGCCGACGATCAGCGGGCCTGCGATGGCACCAAGG
>CAYWNJ010000490.1:0-2445 GCA_964459535.1 uncultured Rhodobacterales bacterium | reverse complement strand
CCCTCTGAACCCTCGGTGCGGCTGCCTTGGATCTGTAGCGTGCCCGCGAGGTTTTGCTGGGTCTCGGCCCACTCCATCGGAAACGCCGCGCGCGTGAACACTTCAAGCGCCGCTTCATACGCCGCAACAGCGCGGGACAGCAAGGCGGTGCCCTCAGAACCCTCGGTGCGGCTCCCTTGGGTCTCTAGAGCGATGGCGAGGTTTTGTTGAGCGCGGGCCCAAAGTTCCGCATCTTTGTCTTGAGCCAGAGCACAAGCCGCCTCCCACATCTCTGCCGCACGCAGCAGGCCATTGCCGCCTTGGTGCAGGCCATGTTCATAGAGCGCCTCCGCATAGGTATTGCGGTGGCGGGCGGGGGCGAGCGGGTCTTTGACTGCCATCGCCTCGGCGGCGGCGGTGAAGAGGGAGAAGGCCTGGTCCGGGCGGTTGCGCAGCAGCGCGTTGCGGGCGCGGACCTCGATACTGTTGACAAGGATTTCAGCCTCTACCTCGGTCACGCGGGCCAGCAGCGCCTCGACGGTGTCGAAATCGAGCCGCTCCGCCGCGTCTTGCGCCCCGCCCTTGAGATTTGCCATCGCCGGAAGGCGCGGGTCCAAGCCCTCAATCTGCGCGCGATAGGTTTGGTACTCGTCGGCCTTTGCGCTCAGCTGAGCGCGCAGGCCGTCCTCGGGCAGCGTTGCGGCCTCGGCAATCTCGAACCGTTCGGCCAGCAGGCGCAGATCGTCGAGCGGCAATGTGCCCGTACTGTCCAGCATCGCCTCGGTCGAGGGGAACTCTGCGCGGACTTCCTCAAACTCCGCCTCCGCTTGTTCCTTGGCATTCTCCGCTGCGCGTTTCAGTTCGAGGATTTCAGCGCGGCTGATATTTAGTGTCTCACATACTGGCAGGTAGGTTTTGCGCCGAGGGTTTGCAGCTTCGCCGTTCAGAAGCGCGCGCATCAAACGCGCGGGGTCGTCTTTCTTTCCAAACCCGGACTCCACCGCAAGGTCGAGGTAAGATGTAAAGTCGCTCAGTTCATAGGCTTCGCGAATACGGTTACCCAGCAGTTTTCCAAAGGTTTTTTCACTCATTCCGCCGGTTTCCTCCGGTCTCGCCCGATCTTCGCCGAAACCCACCCCTACCCGCCTCACGCTCCGCGCGCGTTTTGAGGCATATGATTCTCGTTAGCAAAAGCTAGCCGTCGGGGCCCCGTCGCTCAACTTAAATGAGAGGCGAGACGATGATCAAAAAGACAAAAGAGTTCTGCACCCCAAGGCGCCTGTATTGGGCGCTCGCCGGGGCGCATGGGATGGCAGGTTTTGCGACCGGCAAGCCAGAGGTCTATCTGCCAATGGCCGCGCTCTATGCGCTCGCGGCCTGGGCAAAGGGCTAGGGTCAGGATGCATGAATATGGCGCCACTGGCGCAAAATCCGCAATATATGGCCTAACGATCTTAATTTGATCATGCTTTCGCTCAGCCCCCAGCCATCCGCAGGATGGCGACGCGCCGACCGCCCCCACGGGCGGCGCGTTCCGCGCCACCCTCGGTCGGCTTGAGCAAAGCGGATCGGTTGAAACACACAATCAAATCAATGTCGTTAGGCCATATCAGAGGTTTGACGCGCGCAGGGAATAACAGAGCTATTTCCAAGCGTGCCCAGCCACTGAAATGAAGTGGATTTTGCGTCCTTCGGATTTGATGGATTTTCAGCCCAACGGCCTTACAAGAGATTGAAATAGAAACACTATTCCCGCGCTCCTGGGGGTAGCTGGACAGAAAATCTGTCAAACCAGTGGTGCCAGATTAATGCATCCTGACCCTAGTCTATTCCTCCGCATGGGTCAGTTTGGGCACGTCCGATGCCCCGGCTGAGCCGCGCCCGGAGAGTGAGGGGTTTTCCATAAAGAACCGGTGGCAGTTAAAGGCAAAGGTCCCCTCGGGCAGCGCGGGGCGGGTAAAGCTACCATCGGGGGCCATCAGCCAGCTTTGCGCGACATCCGCGAGGTTTGCCGCCATGATCTGGCTGGTGATCTGCGCCTTGACGGTCGGGTTGTTGATCTCCACCAGCGTTTCGACCCGGCGCTTAAGATTGCGGCCCATCCAATCGGCAGAAGAGATAAAGACCCGCGCCTTTTTGTGCGGCAGCCCATGGCCCGCGCCAAAGCAGACGATACGCGAATGCTCCAAAAAACGGCCGATGATGGATTTGACGCGGATATTCTCGCTCAGACCCTCTATGCCCGGCCTCAGCCCGCAAATGCCGCGCACCACCAGGCTGATCTGCACCCCGGCCTGCGAGGCGGCATAGAGCGCGTCGATCACCTCTGGCTCGATCAGCGCGTTCATCTTGGCCCAGATCTGCGCCGGTTTGCCCGCCTTGGCTTGTTCGCTTTCCGCCCGGATCAACTCGAGCAGGCGGGGTTTGAGCTTTTTCGGTGAAATCGCGAGGTTTTCCAGCGCCTTG
>CAYWNJ010000489.1:0-2449 GCA_964459535.1 uncultured Rhodobacterales bacterium | reverse complement strand
TCACGCCTGCGGCAAGCGCGTGCCATTTGCGCAGCGTTGCCTCGGCCTCTTGCCGCTTTTTCTCGGTCCAGTCCATCGGCTTGCGGTAATGCGTTGAGAGCATGACAAAGCGGATCACCTCGCCCGGCACGCCTTGGTCCAGCAGATCGCGCACGGTAAAGAAATTGCCCAGGCTCTTGGACATTTTTTTGCCCTCGACTTGGAGCATTTCATTGTGCAGCCAATAGCGCGCGAAGTCGTGGCCCGCGCAGCGGCTCTGCGCGATCTCATTCTCGTGGTGCGGAAAGGTCAGGTCATTGCCGCCGCCATGAATGTCAAAGCGCGGGCCAAGCAGGTCATAGGCCATCGCAGAGCATTCGATATGCCAGCCCGGACGCCCGCGACCCCAAGGGCTTTCCCAGCCGGGCAGCTCGGGCTCGGACGGCTTCCAGAGCACGAAGTCCATCGGGTCCTCTTTGTAAGGGGCCACCTCGACACGCGCGCCTGCGATCATATCATCGACCGAACGACCCGAGAGCTTGCCATATTCGGGATATTTGCGCACGCGAAAGAGGACATGCCCTGCGCGTTCGTAGGCATAGTCTTTGGCAATCAAATCCTCGATCATCTCGACCATCTGGGGAATGTAGGCCGTCGCGCGCGGCATCTCTGTGGGATCGAGCGCGCCGATGGCGTGCATGTCTTCCAAGAACCATCCGGTGGTTTGTGCGGTAATCTCGCCAATGACGCGCCCGGTCTCTCGCGCGCGGGCGTTGATCTTATCATCTACGTCGGTGAAATTGCGCACATATTTGACATGCGCTTCACCATAGACATGCCGGAGCAAGCGAAAGAGCGTATCAAAAACGACCACGGGCCGCGCGTTGCCCAGATGCGCCCGGTCATAGACGGTAGGGCCGCAAACATACATCCCCACCCTCGTGTCATCAAGCGGCTCAAACCGTTCCTTGCGGCGGGTTGCGGTGTTGTAAAGGTGAATGTCCATAGGGTTCCTCACGCGGGGCTGGCGCGGACCTGAGATGTTCGAGTTTTCTGAGAATAAAGAACCGGTCCGCTGAGTGTTTCAGCAGATAATCTCGCAAATAATGATGCAGGTGGCGGTTCTCATAGGCGCTCTTTACCCTCTGCCGCGCCGCCACGTCAACCGACCCGCGTAAGAATGCGGTGAAAATCCTCCCAATCAGAGGGATTTAGCTTGAACTCACGCGCCATTCCTGCGCTGAAATTGCCAAGGATAGGAGAGTGTTGAACAACAGATGCAAAAAATGGCTGACCACCCTTTGCCGCGTGCCTCGCAACGTTTGACCGGGTTAACCGGCGGCGGGAGCGACGGTTGGGAAGTTTTCAATCGCGCCCGGCGCATGGCCGATGAAGGCGTGCCGGTGATAGAGTTGACCATTGGCGAGCATGATATCCGCACCGCCGCGCCTGTGCTCCGGGCCATGCACGAAAGCGCGATGGGCGGGCATACAGGCTATGCGATGGTGCCGGGCACAGACGCGCTGCGCGATGTTGTGGCGGCCCGCGTTACCGCGCGTACGGGCGTGCCAACAACGCGCGAGAATGTGCTGATCACGCCCGGTGGGCAGTCCGGGCTTTTTGCAGCCCATGCGGCAGTGTGCGATCCAGGGGATGTAGCGCTTTACATTGATCCCTATTACGCGACCTATCCTGGCACGATCCGAGGGGTTTCTGCGATTCCGCGTGCGGTGCAGGCGCGGCCCGAAGACGCGTTTCAACCCCGTGCAGTGGTGTTGGCGGAGGCCGCGCAGGGCGCGCGTTCCTTGCTGATCAACTCGCCCAATAACCCAACGGGCGTGGTCTATGATACGCAGACCTTGGAGGGAATTGCGCAGGTTTGCCGTGCGGCGCGGCTCTGGCTGATCTCGGATGAGGTCTATGATACCCAAGTTTGGGAGGGTCAGCACCTCTCGCCCCGCGCGCTGCCGGGCATGGCAGAGCGCACGCTTGTGGTTGGCTCCATGTCCAAAAGCCACGCGATGACCGGATCGCGCTGTGGTTGGGTCGTGGGGCCTGCGGAGGTGATCTCTCACATGATCAACCTCGCGACCCACACAACCTACGGCGTGCCGGGCTTTGTTCAGGATGCGAGCGTCTTTGCGCTAGGCCAAGGGGCGGCGTTTGAGGCCGAGATTGCCGAGCCGTTCCGCCGCCGCCGTGACATCGCACTCACACTGCTTGCGCGGCAAAATGTGGTGCGTGTTATCCCGTCGCAAGGGGCGATGTATCTGATGCTGGATATCCGCGCGACAGGGATGAGCGGGGAGGCTTTTGCAAACGCACTGCTTGACGCAACCCATGTGGCCGTGATGCCGGGGGAGAGCTTTGGCACGGCGGCGGCAGGGCATATTCGGGTGGCGATGACGGTTGAGGACAAAGCCTTTGAGGCGGCCTTAGAGACGCTCATTGCCTTTGCCAAAACCCATAT
>CAYWNJ010000488.1:0-2452 GCA_964459535.1 uncultured Rhodobacterales bacterium | reverse complement strand
ACACTCGCGATACCATGGATTGCACTCCAAACAAACATCGCGTCTCGGTCTAACTCTACCGGGGTCGCCAATGGTCGAACCGATGTGAGGCGCTCTCCAAGAATATCGAAAGCAGCCCGTGCATCGGCCCCAAGACCGAGGTTCTTTGCTTCCTCTGGCCAAGAGGTCATGAACATTAATCGGTATTCAAGCGGCTGAGCTTGAGCGTAGCTCAGATATGCCTGTCCTAAAGACCGCAAGGCATCGAAACCATCAAGCTGCGTTCCATCTTCAGCGAGCGCGCTGGCGCGCAAATGCGTGGCGAAGTCATGCAAACAACGTCGGATAACCTCTGCGAGCAGATGATCTTTCGATGCAAAGTGTTTGTAGGGTGCCTGGTGGCTTACCTTCAATCGGCGCGCGACTTCACGAAGGCTTAAGCCCTCGACACCCTTTTCCCGAATAGCTTCCAGAGCTTGGAGGAGGCAGACCTCCTTCAGTGAAACCCGATCCTCTTGGTCCGCCACGTCCGATGTTCGTTTTGTCATGAAAGAAACTTTGAAGGCTTAGGTTGACGGCGTCAACCAGCCATCTATCTCGGCTTAAGTAGACAGCGTCAACTTTGGTGCAAGACAGATACAGAAAATCGGGTTGGAGATCCAAAATGCTGAAACCGAAACTTCCACTTGCCATGAGTGCGCTAGCCTTAGGGTTTGCGGGATTTGCGCATGAAACCCGCGAGAGCGAGACCGGAAAACCCGCAAGCTCCCATTCCGCCCAGGACGCCTGAGTGATGCTGGAGCAAGTTTTCTCTGTCGCCAATAGCGCAGCTCTATACTCCTGGATCGCGCTCATTTTCCTGCCACGATGGAATGTGCTTCTGGCCGTGCTCAGATGGGGCGTCGTGGGTCTTCTCTCGGCACTCTATGCCGTTCTTGTTTCAGTCTATTTCTTCCGGGTCGAAGGTGGCGGCTACTTCTCTCTGGCCGCGGTTCAGACACTGTTCACCTCCTCAGAAGTCGTGCTAGCTGGCTGGGTACACTACCTTGCCTTCGACCTGTTCGTCGGTCTTTGGATCGCGGCCCGTTCTGACCAAATTGGGCTGAGCCGCCTTGTACAAGCCCCGATTTTGGTAGCCACCTTTATGTTTGGCCCTGTTGGATACCTCTTTTTCCTGGCCGTGCGCATCTCAGCACAGACCAGCCATACCAAGGAGGTCTTCGCATGAGCCGTACCTTTACCCCAACGGCTACCGGGTGGGCGACGGTCGCCGTCGTTCTCACCATGTTGAGCGTCTCTGCCATCTCTTGGTGGTTTGACGACCGCATGTTGAACGGCGTGTCAATCTGGGCCAAGCCGATGAAGTTCAACTTGTCCTTCGCCCTACACCTGGCGACGTTGCTGGTCTTCGCTGCACTGATGACTCGGGCCGCGCGATCAACCCGAACGATGCGTTGGGCGATCACCATCACGAGTTTTACAGTGCTGATTGAGCTGCTTTACATCTTCGTTCAAGCCGCGCGTGGGCGGGCCTCGCATTTCAATTTTGAAACCCAATGGGAAATGATCGCCTATTACGGTTTGATGGGTGGTGCCGCTGTCGTGGTTATGATTGGCACGTTGATCATCGGTGTGCTGGCATGGCGGGGTGCGCGCGAGGGCATAGGCGTAGGTCTGCGCACCGGCATCTTGTTGGGGACCGTTTTCGGAACGATTGCGACCTTCGTTACCGCAGGCGCATTGGCAAGCGGTGTTGTCACGCCAACCGGCCACTGGATCGGAGGTGACCTGACCGACGCCAACGGCCTTCCTATCCTCGGCTGGTCCACAACAGGGGGCGATCTGCGCGTTGCGCACTTCTTTGGTACGCATCTGCTACAAGCTTTGCCGATACTTGGCTGGCTGGCGGATCGCACGATTCCAAAGATTGCGCCACTTGCCGTATGGGCGGGAACCGCTGTTGGCGTCGCCATCGTCTGGCTCACTTTCATGCAGGCTTTGTCGGCGCGCCCTTTCCTCCAGTTTGCGGGACTATAATGGCTGCGAAGCCTCTTTCTCCCATGGGTGTCTTTATCGTCGCTTGCGGCGGTGCGATGCTTGTATCCCTTGACGCAACGCTAGCCGTGCCGGTTTTTCCAGCGTTGCGCGAAGCCTTTGAAGGCAGCACGCTACGGCAGCTGTCCTGGGTGCTTAACGCGTACACAATTGTGTACGCGGCGCTCTTGGCACCAGCTGGTCGTTTGTCGGATGTGTACGGCGCACGCCGCATATTTCTGATCGGCGGGATCATATTCACCTTGGCCAGCGCATTATGTGGCATTGCGGTCGATGCGTTAACACTATCGCTCGCGCGTGGCGTTCAGGCCCTGGGGGGCGCGCTACTGACACCTGCTGCATTGTCTCTCGTTTTGGCAAGTTTTCCATCAGAAAGGCGCGCCGCGATGGTGGGGGCTTTCAGCGCAGCTGGCGCGCT
>CAYWNJ010000487.1:0-2460 GCA_964459535.1 uncultured Rhodobacterales bacterium | reverse complement strand
TGGACCTTTGGGGCTCGGCCACGATGCGCACGGCGGGTGAGGAGTTCGCGATGGCTCTGGCCCTGCTCGGCGTGCAGCCCGTTTGGGATGCGGGGTCCGAACGGGTTTCGGGTATCGAGGTCCGCCCCATCACCGAGCTTGACCGCCCCCGCATTGATGTCACCTTGCGGATTTCCGGCCTGTTCCGCGATGTATTCCCCACCCTCACCGCGCTTTATGCCCAAGCGGTGCGCACCCTCGCCGCCCGCGATGAGGCGCCCGATTGGAACCCGTTTGTCGGCGCGGCGCAGGCGCGCGTCTACGGCCCCGCGCCGGGTAGTTTCGGACTGGGCATGGGCGCTTTGCAAGAAGAGTTCACCGAGGAGGCGCGGCATGCGGCAGGCGAGGCCTGGCTTGCCGCCTCCGCCTGGACCTTCGATGGCGCACATGCCGAGTTGAACGCCGCCGGTATCCGAGAGCGGGTGCGCCAAGCCGATGGCTTTGTCCATCTCCAAGACCTGCCAGAGACAGATCTGCTGATGGCGGCGGATTACGCGGTGCATGAGGCAGGCTTTGCCGCCGCGCAGCGGGTAACCGCTTGTCCATCTGGACAATACCGACCCGGACCGCCCGCGCGCGCGCAGCCTTGCCGAAGAGGTTGCCCGCGTCGTGCAAGCCCGTGCGGCCAATCCCGATTGGATTGCGGGCATGCGCGCGCATGGCTTTCGGGGCGCGGCAGAGATCGCGGCGACGCTGGATCATATGGCAAGCTTTGCCCATCTCGCCGGTGCTGTCGGCCCGCATTTGTTTGATCTTTATCATCAGGCCACCTTGGGCGATCCCGAGACCTCCCGCTTTCTCGAAGCCGAAAACCCCGATGCCTACCGCGCCATGTGCGACCGGTTTGCTGCGCTGCTAGAGGCCGGGCTTTGGCAGACACGGCGCAACTCGATCCGCGCGGCGTTGGAGGGCGCACCATGAGCACCGCCGAGATCAAGGGCTGGTGCCCCGGCGCGCATCGTCCAATGATGTCGGGCGACGGGCTCGTGATCCGCATCCGGCCCTTCTTTGGCGCGCTGGACGCGGCGCAAACGCTAGGGCTTTGTGCGATTGCCGAGCGGTTTGGGAATGGCGTGCTCGACCTGACCTCGCGGGCCAATCTCCAGATCAGAGGCGTGTCAGAGGCGCATTTCACCCAAGTCTTGGCCGAGCTAGAGGCCCTGCGCGTGCTGGACCAAGATCCCGCGCTCGAAGGGCGCCGAAACATCCTCATGCCCCCGGATTGGCAGACGGGCGATCTGACGTATCGGCTTTACCAAAGGCTGCTGGACAGCTTGTCAGAGCTTCCGCCCTTGCCGGACAAGATGGGTATCGCGCTCGACACCGGCACCTCGGCCTGCCTTGCTGCCGGGTCTGCCGATTTTCGGTTTGAGCGTGATGAAACAGGCGCGCTTCTGCTGCGTGCGGATGGAGCAACGTTGGGCCGTCCGATCACAGAGGCCACAGCCATTGAGGCCCTCTTAGAGCTCGCCCATTGGTTCAAGCGCAGCGGAGGGCCCACCCAAGGCCGCATGGCCCGCCACTTGTTGCAGACAGACCTTCCCGCCGAGTGGAGAGCCGCGCCGCCCCGCGCCCCAGGGCCGCCGCTACCCTTCGGACCTAGCGCAATTGGCACCGTGCTCGGCGCGCCGCTGGGTAAGATCCAGGCCGATGGTCTCCGCGCACTCGTCCAGAACAGCGGCGCTGGAGAGATTCGCCCGATGCTGGGACGTCGCCTGCTGGTCAAAGATGCGAGAATAGGGGAGGCCCCCGGCTTTGCCATGAAACACACGCGCCTGATGGATGTACACGCCTGCCCCGGCGCGCCGCTTTGCCCGCAAGCGACTGTCGCCACAACAGAACTCGCGACGGCCTTAGCGGCGCAGAGCGAGGGTAGCTTGCATGTCTCGGGCTGTGCCAAAGGCTGCGCCTTTCCCCAGCAAGCCCGACATACGCTCGTCGGGCGCGCGGGGAAATTCGACCTTGTCTTAAACGGAAAGCCATGGGATGGACCCGCTCGGCGTGGGTTGGATCCAGCTTGCGCCGCGAAACTGGCGGATCTGATCTAATGCCTTATGAGTATGAAAAAGACGGCGCTGCAATCTACAAGCAGAGCTTTGCCACGATCCGGGCCGAGGCCGCCCTTGCGCGCTTTACCCCGGATGAAGAGCAGATCGCCGTGCGCATGATCCATGCCGCTGGCTTGGTAGGGCTGGAAGAGCATATCCGCTTTTCGGCCGAGTTCGCACAAGCCGCACGCGCGGCGGTCGAAGCAGGCGCGCCGATCTTTTGCGATGCGCGCATGGTGTCCGAGGGCGTCACCCGCCCCCGCCTGCCTGCGCAAAATGAGGTGATCTGCACCTTGCACGATCCAGCCGTCCCAGAAATGGCACGCGAGATGGGCAATACCCGCTCTGCCGCCGCGCTTGAGCTGTGGCGTCC
>CAYWNJ010000486.1:0-2467 GCA_964459535.1 uncultured Rhodobacterales bacterium | reverse complement strand
GGGCTGAGCCGGTGCCCGCGCGGTGGCTCAATCGGATACAAGACCTCCTGAACGGGCTTGAGACGCGGGGTGGCCGAGGCGCTTACGCAGGAGCAATCGCGCGCGGACAAGCCTGGCTGGCCGCTGTGCAACAGCGCGAAGAGGTTCAACCCCGCGCGCCCAGCCCACGCCCAGCACCGCGCCCGCCGGTCTCGGCCCGTCCGCGCGACTTTCGCGTGACCGAGATAAAGACGCTCAAGCGCGATCCTTATGCGCTCTATGCCCGCCATTGCCTCCGGCTTGAGCCCTTGGGTCCGCTCACCCAGACACCCGATGCGTTGCTCCGGGGTGAGGTTTTACACCAAGTCATGGAAAGCTTTGTAAGGCGCAGTGTAGAGGCACCGGACCAACTCACCGAAAAGGCGTTGCGCGAGATCGGCGCAGCAGTCCTCGCACAAGCCGTCCCCTGGCCCGCCGCGCGCCATCTCTGGCAGGCGCGTTTGGATCGGATTTCATCCTGGTTTCTGACCCAAGAGCGGGCGCGCCAGGAACACGCGACCCCGATTGCCTTTGAGGATACGGCCAAGGGACGGCTTACGCTGGACGATATCGGCGTGTCGCTGCGCGGGCGGGCGGATCGGATTGATTTAGACGGATCTGGCGCTGCGCTGATCTACGACTACAAAACCGGAAAGCCCCCCAGCAAAGATGAGCAGGTGCATTTTGACAAACAACTCCTGATCGAGGCCGCGATGCTAGAGCAAGGCGGCTTTTCCGCCCTTGGCCCGCGTGCGGTCGCGGCAGCGGTCTATATCGGGCTGGGCGCCACACCGGTAGAGCAACCCGCACCGTTGTTGGAAGAGCCCCCCGCCAAGGTCCTGCAAGACCTTCGCGTGCTGCTGCAGACCTATCTGGAGCCCAAGCAAGGCTTCACAGCCCGCCGCGCGCCCCGGCAAGAGGCCGATATCGGCCCCTATGACCAGCTTGCCCGTTATGGCGAATGGGATGTCACCGACACGCCCCAGCCTGAGGACGTGACATGAGCGCGATGAATGACGCCACGCGGAGCCAGGTCGAGGCCGCGCGCCCCGACGCCTCAACCTGGCTGTCGGCCAATGCCGGATCGGGCAAGACCCGCGTTCTGACGGACCGGGTGGCGCGGCTGCTCTTGAACGGGGTGGATCCGCAAAACATCCTGTGCCTCACCTATACTAAGGCCGCCGCGTCCGAGATGCAAAACCGCCTGTTCCAAAGGCTCGGCGCCTGGGCGATGATGGAGGACGCCGCGCTAACCCAAGCCCTGGCCAAGCTTGGCGCGCACCATGATGACGACCTGCGCCGGGCGCGCACGCTCTTTGCCGCCGCGATTGAGACGCCGGGCGGGCTTAAGATCCAAACCATCCACTCGTTTTGCGCGGGCTTGCTGCGCCGCTTTCCGCTAGAAGCGGGGGTGAGCCCTCAGTTCACCGAGCGCGAGGACCGCCCCGCCGAGCTTTTGCGAACGGAGGTTATGGACCAGTTAGCTTCAGGGCCAGAGGCCGAGGCGGTTGCCGCCCTCGCGCGGCTACACCGGGGCGAGGATTTCTCCACCCTCACCCAGGTCATCGTTCAAATGGCAGAGGGCTTCAAAGACCTAAGCCGCGAGGCCGCGCTCGCGTTGTTTGAACTGCCCCCCGATTGCAGCGCGGCGCAGATCTTGGCACAAACCCTCGGCCCCCATGATCGCGAGATGCTGGGCGCTATCCAAGCACTGATGGCACGCTCAAAGGGCAAAACAGATCAAGAGGCGGCGCGCCGTTTGCCCACAGCGCCAAATGACATCACTCTAGATCACCTTGAGGCGTTCTTTCTGACCCAAGCCGGGAGCGCGAAGAAGAAGTTTCCAACCAAGGCTATCCGCGACGCGCGGCCAGACCTGATGGACGACTTTGATAGGCTCAAAGAGCGGATTGAGGCGGCCCGCAATCAGCGATTGGCGCTGGCAGCGGCGGAGGCGACGATAGACCTGCACCGCTTTGGCCAGCGCTTTTCCCTGGCCTATGAGGCGGCGAAACAGGCCAGAGGGTGGCTGGACTTTGACGACCTTATCGCCAAAGCGCGCGCGCTGTTAACCGATCCCAAAGTCGCGGCTTGGGTGCTCTTTCGGCTGGACGGGGGGATTGACCATATCCTTGTGGACGAGGCGCAAGACACCAGCCCCGCACAATGGGACGTGATCCGCCAACTCGCGACCGAGTTCGGAACCGGCGAGGGCACTCGCAGCGAGGCGGAGCGCACGATCTTTGTTGTCGGCGACAAAAAGCAGTCGATCTATTCCTTCCAAGGGGCCGATCCGCGTGAATTCGACCGAATGCAAGCTGAGTTTGCTGCGCGGCTAACCGAGGCTGGCGCGGCGTTTCAATCGCGTGCCCTGGCCCACTCGTTTCGCTCTTCGCCCGCAATATTGCGGCTGGTGGATCAATGCTTTGAACGGTCCGAGGTCGCCTCA
>CAYWNJ010000485.1:0-2470 GCA_964459535.1 uncultured Rhodobacterales bacterium | reverse complement strand
TGGCTACCTACAGCCCCTGCCCCAGCCAATTGCCAGAGGGTAAAGGCCCCCTTTGCGCGCTGCTCAGCCAGGCGCTTTTCCGGCAAGCCATGCCCCTCAGTGATTTGCTTACGCGGCAGATGCGGGATATCGCGCCTCAGGCCATTGGCCCAAAAAGGCCCGGTGCCCGGAAACGCGGCGTTTATCTCACCCGCCAAATCAAATCGGTTATTTGCCTTTGGGCTGTCGTGGATCCGCGCCTCTAACCAATCCCAGAGCGCCAAAGGATCCGAAGAGCCAGCCAGGGCTTCCCCAAAGCCCGTGGGGTATCCAAAGGGAAAGTCAAAGCCAACAAATGTGCGGCGCCCGGCGGCTTGCTCGGCCTCCAAAAGCGCGCTCAGCCATTCCTCCGCCCTTTGGCGATTGCGGAAATAGAGCGGTGCCTGGCCCGCGATACAGGCCCAAATCGCGTCGGCTTTGGGGGCCGCGCCGCGGTCATTCCCGCCCGACCAATCCAGCATGACAAACGTATCCCAAGCCATCACGCTAGGATATCCGCAGCGATGAAATCAGCAATTGCAGCGGTGTCATCCAGATCAAAGACAGGCACCGAAGCGGACAGCGCGACATCGCTCGCCACCGCACGGATGCTCGGGTCATTTGGCGCGATGAGGGGTTGATTGGCAGCGGCGCGATGGGTCTCTATTTTCGGGTGCGGCGCGGCTTTGTACCCCTCAATCAGCACCAAATCCACCGGGGACAAGCGGGCCATGAGATCAGAAAGGGAAGGCGCGCTTGAGGTATCGGGTAGCTCTTGCATCAAGGCCACTCGGCGCTCGGAGGCCAGAATGACCTCCTGCGCTCCGGCCCGCCGATGACGCATGCTGTCCGTGCCAGGTTGATCGACGTCAAAGCTATGATGGGCATGCTTTATCGTGCTGACCGTCAGACCCCGCGCGCAAAATTCGGTGACAAGCCGCGTGATCAAGCCCGTCTTGCCGGTATTTTTCCATCCGACGACGCCATACTGCTTCATAACATCGCCTCGGCCGCTAAAAGGTCTTCTGGCGTGTTGATGTTAAAGAAGGGATCCAACTCCCCCGACGGGAAAACAGCATCCCGCGCGGCGTGCTGCTCTGTCCAAAGGACGATCTTGCGTAGCCCGGCATGCAGGGCGCTTTGCAGATCCTCTTGCAGCGCAACTGGCCAAATGCCGAAAGTCGGGTGCCGGATGAGGCGGTCCTGCGCGCGCGTAGCCGCGAGAGCAAGGGGCTGGGGCATGTCTTCGGACGTTCTGAGCAAAACGGGCACCAGATCCTCGGGAAAGAAGGGGGTATCGGCGGCCACGGTCACCAATGTCTCTGCGCCCTCGCGCGCGGCCCAATCGAGGCCAGCAGAGATGCCCGCCAATGGGCCCGCAAATCCCGAGATAAGATCCGGCACAACGGGCAGGCCGAGATCCGCAAAGCGAGACGCGGGACCGTTGGCATTGAGCGCAAGCCGCTCCACCTGCGGGGCGATGCGGTCAATCACACGGGCAAAGAGGCTTTGATCGCCCAGCATAAGGCGGCCCTTGTCGCCGCCGCCCATACGGCTTGCCTGTCCGCCGGCGAGTATCAACCCAAAGGGCTGCTTCATCCCTTGTCCTCCTGCGCGCTTGGATTGGCGTCGTGGATTAACCGGTCTTCGCCGCTGAGACAGATAAACCGCTGCCCGCGCAAGCGTCCAATCAATGTCAGGCCAACCTTGCGCGCAATATCGACCCCCCAAGCGGTAAAGCCTGAGCGGGAGACAAGCGCCGGGATGCCCATAAGGGCGCATTTAATCACCATCTCAGACGTTAGACGCCCGGTTGTATAGAGCAGCTTGTCCTGCGGCGCGATGCCCTCCTGCCACATCCAACCGGCGACCTTATCAACAGCATTGTGACGCCCGACATCCTCCATATAGACCAGTGGGCGATCTTGCGCGCAAAGCACTGTTCCATGGATCGCCCCCGCCGCGAGGTAAAGACTGGGCGTGCGGTTGATGCGATGGCTCAGCGCATAGAGCCACGAGGTGCGCAAGTCGGCCCGTGGGAGCTTTAGATCCTCAAGCCCCTGCATCATGTCACCAAAAACCGTGCCAACTGCGCAGCCACTGGTGCGGGTTGCGCGGGCCAGCTTTGCCTCGTGATCCGTCTCTTGCGCTGTGCGCACAACGACAACGCCAAGCTCGGCATCATGTTCGACCTTTGTGACCTGATCCGCCTCGGTCAACATCCTTTGATTGCGCAGAAAGCCCAGGGCCAAAAGCTCGGGGTGATCGCCGATGGTCATCGCTGTGACGATCTCGCGCGCGTTAAGATAAATCGTAAGCGCACGTTCTTCGACAACCGAGGCTTCGACGGGCGCTCCGGTTTGGTCATGCCCAACAATCCTGCGCGTCAGGCTTGTGGCCTCGGGATAAGGCGCGATGATATAATCGCCGGATTGTTGCTGGACGGCCAATT
>CAYWNJ010000484.1:0-2475 GCA_964459535.1 uncultured Rhodobacterales bacterium | reverse complement strand
GGTACGCGCCGCCCGTGGGGGCGGTCGGCGCGTTGCCATCCTGCGGATGGCTGGGCGCTAAACGGAAATGAGATCAAAATTCAGTCATTGGGCCATACCAGCCCCGGCAGAAGGGCAGCACCTGGCCTTATTGCCGCTCCGGCGGCAAGATCGGCAGGATCACGGTAAAGGTCGCGCCCCGCCCCAGATCGCTTTCCACGCGCAGGCGTCCCCGATGCCGGTTGATGATGTGCTTTACAATCGCAAGCCCCAACCCCGTCCCGCCAAGCGCGCGGCTGCGATGGCTATCCGCGCGGTAAAACCGCTCGGTCAGGCGCGGCAGATGCACCGGATCAATGCCCGGCCCGTAATCAATGACTTGCACACGCGCGCCCGGCCCCCGCACCGCAGGTTCATGGGCACTGAGCGAGAGGCGCAAAGTCACGCGCCCGCCGCTCCCACCATATTTGATCGCGTTCTCAACCAAATTGGTGAAGACCTGACGCAGCTGGTCGGTATCACCAACCATCTTAACGGGCAGCTCCCCAAGCTCTGGCTCCAGCTTGACCTCCGCCTCATCCGCGAGAGGACGGATCGAGCGCAACGTGCTGTCCAAAATATCGCGCAAGGCAATCGCCGTCGTGGGGCGCACCCGCTCCTCCCCCTCAACCCTGCTGAGCGACAGCAGATCCCCGACCAGCCGGTTCATCCGTTCCGCCTCGCCCTGCATGATGTCCAAAAAGCGGGTCTGAGCCGCAGGATCCTCCCGCGCGGGCCCCCGCAGCGTTTCGATAAAGCCCATGAGCGCTGTGAGAGGTGTGCGCAGCTCATGGCTGACATTGGCGACAAAATCGCGGCGCATCTGCCCCGCGCGCTCAAGATGGGTGACGTCTTCGAAAATCAACACACAAACCCCGGCAGCGCGCCAGCCGAGCTCATCCGCGCGGCGCACAGAGACCGAATAGGTGATATCCTGCGCCCCATCGTTCGACAGATACGCGGCGCGGCGCGGTGCGCCATCGCGCATCACCTGCTCAACCGCATCCAGCAAGGCAGGCTGGCGGAGCATGGTCACAAAGTTTCGCGCAACGATCTGCTGGCCCAGCAGTGTCAGCGCCTCAGTATTCGCGGCAGAGATCCGCTCGGCTGCGTCAATCGCCAGGGCCGGAAAGGGCACCGTGTCGAGCATCTTTTGAACGACATCGGTGCCCATCCGCCGCTACCCGTGCGCCGCGTCAACTGCGCGCGAAAAGATCTCGCACAGGGCCTCGGGCTCTTCTAGCCCAACGGAGACGCGAAAGAACCCTTCGGTTATGCCAAGCGCGGCGCGGGCCTGAACGCTCAGCGCCCGGTGCGAGGACGAGGCCGGGTGGGAGAGCGTCGTGCCCACATCCCCCAGCGTCGGGGCAAAGCGCAGCCCATCGGCGGCCCGCGCAAAGGCATTCGCCACCGCGCGCCCGCCCTCCAGCGTAAAGCTGACCATGTTGCACGGGCCCGCCAGCAGTGCGGCGGCGCGGGCGTGGTCGGGATGGGAGGGTAAGCCCGGGAAGAGCACGCGGCTGACCTTGGGCAACGCCTCAAGATGCGCGGCGAGGCGCTGCGCCGTTGTCTGCGCCCGCTCAAAGCGCAGATCAAAGCTGAGCATTCCCCGCTCGGCCAGCCAGGCATCAAAGGGGCTGGCAGTCATCCCGGTTGTAACAATAAAGGTGCGCAGCCGGTCATTCAGCGTTTCATCCCGGGCCGCAACCCAGCCCATCATCACATCCGAATGGCCGGATAGAAACTTGGTGACCGAGTGAATCACGATATCCGCGCCATAGGCGAAGGGCTGGATCGCACGGGGCGTTGTAAAGGTGTTATCAACGGCCAGCAGCACCCCCGCCTCCCGCGCGAGCGCGGCGATCCCTTCCAGATCCGCCACGCGCAAGGTGGGGTTCGAGACGACCTCGATCAGGATCATGCGCGTTTGCGGGCGCAAGGCGGCGCGCATCGCCTCCAAGTCCGTGGGATCGGCCAGTGAGGTCTCAATCCCCAGCCGCGGCAAATCCTCGGAGAGCAAGCGCAGACTGCGCCCATAAAGCTGATTGCCGCCAATCACATGGTCCCCAGCCTGGCACAGCCCCATCAGCGCCGCGCCGACCGCGCCCATGCCCGAGCTTGTCACGCTGCCGGGTTGCGGCGCCGCCTCCATCCGGTCGATCAGCCGCGCGGTCACGTCTCCCTTCGGATGACCCCCGCGACTATAGGTGTAGCCTTGCAGATGCCCGTCATATTGCGCATCCAGCATATCCGGCGTCTCGGAAGCATAGACCACCGAGGGGCTGAACGGCGTTACGACGGGCTGCGATGCGCTTGGCGGTAGCGTGAAGGGTCTGACCAAACTGCCCTTGTCATTCCGGCTCATTCCAGGCGCTCCGTCAGATACTGCGCGCTGGAAAAGCGCAGCTCAATCGACAGCCAACACGGGCGCGGCAGGATGCTGCGCAGATAGGCCGC
>CAYWNJ010000483.1:0-2480 GCA_964459535.1 uncultured Rhodobacterales bacterium | reverse complement strand
CGGCAAGCCCGGTTACCCCCAGCCCGATCCGCCGCTTTGCTGCAGCCTCCCTCGCCTGCGCCTCTAAAGGAAAGCGGGAGGCATCAACCACATTATCCATCATGCGCACCGCTGTCTCCACCAGCTCCGCAAGAGCAGTTTCACACACATGCGCTTTATCAGGATCAAACGGATCCACCACCAAACGCGCCAGATTGATCGACCCCAAAAGACACGCCCCATAAGGCGGCAAAGGCTGCTCACCGCACGGGTTCGTCGCCGCAATCGTCTCGCAATAGCTCAGATTATTCGCGGCATTAATCCGATCAATAAAGATAACCCCCGGCTCCGCATACTCATACGTGGCTTGCATAATCGCATCCCAAAGCGCACGCGCTTGCACTTCGCGATAGACCTTGCCATCAAATCTCAACTCCCAGGCGCCATCCGCCTTGACCGCCTCCATAAAGGCGTCTGTGACCAGAACAGAGAGATTAAACATCCGCAACCGCGCCGCATCCGACTTAGCGGAAACAAAGTCAAAAATATCAGGATGGTCGCAGCGCATAGTTGCCATCATCGCGCCGCGTCGGCTGCCCGCCGACATGATCGTGCGGCACATCGCGTCCCAAACATCCATAAAGCTAAGCGGCCCCGAGGCATCCGCCGCAACACCGCGCACATCCGCACCCTTTGGACGAATAGTGGAAAAGTCATAGCCAATCCCGCCGCCCTGCTGCATCGTCAGCGCCGCCTCTTTGAGCATCTCAAAAATACCGCCCATACTGTCAGGTATGGTGCCCATCACAAAGCAATTGAACAACGTGACCGACCGCGCGGTACCTGCACCTGCCGTGATGCGCCCCGCAGGTAGGAACTTAAAATCCTCTAGCGCAGCGTAGAACCGATCCTCCCAAACTTCCGGCTCTTTCTCCACTTTCGCCAGATCTCGCGCAATACGCCGCCAGGTCGCCTCGACCGTCTCATCAACTGGCGCGCCATCAGCGTCCCGAAACCGGTATTTCATGTCCCATATCTGTTCGGCAATTGGTGCATCAAAAGCAGATGACATCGCGTGATTCCTTGAAGCTGAGGGAGCCCATCATCTCAGATTTTCGCGTTTTCCACAACCGCTTGATTCTTGCGCGCAACGGCCTACGATATCCGGTATAGCTTGTGGGGGCACGCTTGGATAACTTCATACACCTAATCAAACTGTCGGTGGGTAGTGACTCCTTTGAGAGCCTAGCAGGCTGGCAGGCCTCGCGCCCGGCGCAAACCAAGGATGGACTTCCGCGCCATGTGACCCGGATGTGGCCCAAACGCGGGGAGGAAATCCTGCGAGGCGGCTCGATCTTTTGGGTGATCAAAGGCGTTATCACCTGTCGCCAGCGCATCCTGCGCCTTGACGAGGTTATTGGCGCGGATGGTATTCGGCGCTGCGCAATCGTGTCGGACCCCAAACTAATACGGGTGCGGGGAACCGCCAAACGTCCCTTCCAAGGCTGGCGCTATCTCAAGCCGCAAGACGCACCGGCTGATTTACCCGAACATCGAACCGAGGAAACCGCCCTACCCGCCGAACTCGGGCGCGCTTTGGCGGATATTGGCGTGTTATGACGGAAGAGAGTAAGGACACGGCGCCGCACACCGAAACCTTGGCAGCCGAAGTGCGCGCCTTGCGCGAAGAGCTGACGCAGCTGCGCCAGCATAGAATGTTCTTGCTCTATCAATCCGTTCCAAGGGTTTTGATGTTTCGCCTCCTAACGGGAATGGCGGTCGGCTTGGGAACGGTCATCGGCGCGACCGTCTTGCTTTCGGTCATTGTCTGGGCTTTAAGCCAGATTGAATTCTTGCCGCTGATCGGGGGATGGGCCGCCGAAATCGCCCAGCAGATCGAGCGGGCCGTTGGCGATCCGAACTAGCGCCGCTTGCAGGACGCCGATCCGCACCTAAATCTGTCTCAACCGCTTCGCAAACCAAGGATTGAGACGCATGCAATGTCCCATAGACGGAACCCCACTTGTGATGACCGAGCGCCAAGGCGTCGAGATTGACTATTGCCCGACTTGTCGCGGCATATGGCTTGATCGCGGTGAGCTAGACAAAATCATTGAGCGCTCCATTGCATCCATGCACGGGGGAGACCGCAAACGGGGCTATGATACCGAGCACGCGCCGCGCAAAAAACGCCGCAGCTCATTTCTCGAAGAACTCTTCGATTTCTAGGGTCAGGACGCATTGATTTTGATGCAAATGCATGATTGACGTCTGCTCAAAACGGAGCGACGGCATATCAGATCTTTGCTGGCTGATCGATGCAACCCGCCTCAAAACGCACCGAACCGTCATAAGCATGCGGTTGAAGTTCGAAAAATAAGGAAACGACCCCGTGGATCGTTTGCCCGAGAGACGGGGTGTGGCCGTCTGATCGGGTGCACCAAGGACGGTGTAAACTCCAAGCTACACGCTGTCACCGATGCCGTTGACCGCCACTTACG
>CAYWNJ010000482.1:0-2483 GCA_964459535.1 uncultured Rhodobacterales bacterium | reverse complement strand
GAAGACACGCCCACTTGTGCGGGTCGCAGCAACCGATCATGGAGCAAGAACCCCTCGGCAGCGACCTGGATGATTTCACCCGCTTTCGTTTCAGGAACCGGAGCCTCGAACATCGCCTGATGCAGCTTGGGATCGAAGACATCGCCGACCTCGGGCGCGATCACCGAGATCCCGTGCTTTTGGAACACATTAAGCAGCTCGCGCATCGTCAGCTCAACACCCTCTAGCAGCGCGCCGGAGACCTCCCGCTGCTCATCGGTCGCCGCGTCGAGTGCGCGTTTCAAATTGTCATAAACCGGCAACATATCGCGCGCGAGTTTTGAGCCGCCGTAATTCTCGGCCTCGCGGCGATCCTTTTCGGACCGTTTGCGCGCATTCTCAGCATCGGCGAGCGCCCGCATAAACTTGTCACGAAACGCATCGCGCTCGGCCCGCAACGTGTCAAGCTCTACGGCCTCTGGATCAAGCTCTTCCATCGATGCGGCAAGCTCTTCGGCCTCTGCGGTATCAATATCGTCTAGGAATTCCTCGTTTTTTGGCTCTGCCATCGCGCCCCTCTAACCCCGATCATTCATCAGACGCCCCACAAGCTGGGCCGTGTAATCCACAATCGGAACAATCCGTCCATAGTTCAGGCGGGTCGGACCAATCACACCGACCGCACCAACAATCTTTCGATCCGCGTTCATATATGGGGAAACCACCAAAGAGGAACCCGAAAGCGAAAAAAGTTTATTTTCAGAGCCAATAAAAATGCGCACACCCTGGCCCGTCTCGGCCAGTTCGAGGAATTCGGCAATGTCGCGTTTGCGCTCCAGATCGTCAAAGAGGCTGCGAATCCGCTCAAGATCCTCTGACTTCTCGTTTTCATTCAAAAGGTTAGAACGTCCTCGGACAATCAGGCGGCCATCTTGGTCCGCATTCTTGTCCCAAACGGCCATGCCGGTGTCGACCAGCTCCCGTGCAAGCTGATCAATCTGGTGCCGGCGCTCGGCGATTTGCGTAGTCAGCGCGGCTTGGGCCTCGCTCAGCGTTTTGCCTTCAATCAGAGCATTAAGGAAATTACCCGCCTCGCGCATCGCGCTGGGCGTGTGACCTGGCGGCGGGTTAAAGACGCGATTCTCTACAGTGCCGTCGGCAAAGACCAGCACGACCAAGGCGCGATCCGGCGCGAGCGAGATAAACTCGATATGCTTTATCGGCGCTTCTTGCTTGGGCGTCAAAACCAGAGAGGCCCCTTGCGTGACCCCGGATAGGGCAGAGCCAACGCGGTCAAGAACAGCCGCAACGTCGCTTTCCTTATCATTGACGGTTGCGTCGATTTTATCGCGCACCTCTTCGTCAGGAACGCCGATTTCCATCAGCCCATCCACGAACATGCGCAGGCCAAGCTGCGTTGGAATACGCCCGGCGCTGACATGGGGGCTGTCCAAGAGGCCCAAATACTCAAGGTCCTGCATCACATTTCGAATCGTCGCCGCGCTCACCTGCTCGGAAAAGTCTCGGGTCAGACTGCGCGAGCCGACAGGATCACCCGAGGTCAGATAAGATTCGACAACCCGGCGGAACACCTCGCGCGAGCGTTCGTTCAATTCACTCAAAAGCTGCGCGCTGTCCGTCATCTTAAGCCCGACCTTTTGATACTTTGCCGCTTGCCTTGCGCCGCGCCAGAGCGGTATGCCCCCAGCGAACAAGAAGGAATAGACATGCGACCCTCAGGAAGACAGTTAAACGAAATGCGCGCGGTTTCAATCGAAACGGGCTTTACGCGACATGCCGAAGGGTCGGCCTTGATCAAAATGGGGGATACGCATGTTTTGTGTACCGCCACGATAGATGATCGCGTGCCGTCTTTCATTAAAGGCACCGGGCTGGGCTGGGTAACCGCAGAATACGGCATGCTGCCCCGCGCCACCAATACCCGTATGCGCCGCGAAGCCGCTTCGGGCAAACAGGGCGGGCGCACGGTTGAGATTCAACGCCTCATCGGGCGGTCGCTGCGCGCGGGTGTGGACCGCGTGGCTTTGGGTGAGCGGCAGATCATCGTCGATTGCGATGTTTTGCAGGCAGATGGCGGGACACGCTGCGCCTCGATCACGGGTGGCTGGGTTGCGCTGCGCCTGGCGGTTAACGCGTTGATGAAAGCGGGGGATGTGATCTCTGACCCGCTGGTTGATCCGGTCGCGGCAGTGAGCTGCGGGATATATGCTGGTCAGCCCGTGCTTGATTTGGACTATCCCGAGGACAGCGAGGCGGGCGTTGACGGGAACTTTATTCTAACCGGCAGCGGCAAACTGATCGAGGTGCAAATGAGCGCCGAGGGTCAAACCTTTTCCCGCGATCAGCTGAACACGCTGCTGGATCTGGCGGAGAAAGGCGTGTCCGAGCTTGTCGCCGCTCAGCGCGCTGCGACGCAATGAGGCGGAAATTTTCTGGCACATCCCTGTTGATTGCCACCCATAACGCGGGAAAGCTGGAGGAGA
>CAYWNJ010000481.1:0-2490 GCA_964459535.1 uncultured Rhodobacterales bacterium | reverse complement strand
CAATCGCCATCCCGCGGTCTGGCTTTCGCCCGGCTCTGTGCGCTGTGGCAATGTCCGCTCATGGTCAATTATGTCTTAGTTTCAAACCGAAGCGCTATAAGAAACGAAGATAGAGACCGGTTTCGTTACGAAAGTCATTGTCATACGCGTTGCGAGTGCTCTTCTTCCCGACTTGGTCTTCTCTTTGCACTGGAGCCGAGTTCTAAACAAACCCTGCACCCGCTCCGGCGCAGCAACAAGCAAGCCTTTACGAAGCGCCGCTCAAACGGTCAAAGCGTGGGGGCGCGGTCGGACAGCACAGCGCGGACCCGCGCTGCAACCGTCTCTATACTGCCGATCCCGTCAATAACGCAGATGCGCTTTGGGAATTCCTCTGCAAGGGCCAGAAAATCCGCGCGCATCTGCGCTTGAAGCGCGGTGCCAAAATCCTCAAAGCGCTCTTCCACGCCTTGCCGGGCTTTGGCGCGCGCGTGGCTGATCTCTGGGTCCATATCGACAAGGAAGGTAATGTCTGGCTCGCGCCCGATCATAAGCGCGTGCAGCTGATCCACATCGCTACGCAAATCGCCCCGGCTGCGCCCTTGATACATCCGAGTGCTGTCAGCAAAACGGTCGCAGATCACAATCTGCCCCGCCGCCAAAGCCGGCTCAATACATCGCTCTAAGTGATCACGGCGTGCGGCGGTAAAGAGCAGGATCTCTGTGCGCGCGGACCAACGATCAGGATCGCCTTGCAGCACCAAAGCCCGGATTTCTTCAGCGCCGGGGCTTCCCCCTGGTTCTCTTGTAAGCAGAACCTCATGACCCCGCTCCCGCAAATGATCAGCCAGCAGCTTTGCCTGCGTCGATTTTCCGGAACCGTCGATACCCTCAAAGGAAATGAATGTGCCTGGCACTAGCTGGCCTCGAACGCATCAATCAGCCGCGTCGCTAGGATACGCGCGACCGTGCTGACCCGCGATAAAAAACCGCCCTCCGCCACATCGGATTCGGCCACAAGGGGAAGGCGCGTTTCAGGTAACCCTTCGGGATTTAGGACCAGTTCAGCCACTTGATCTCCGGCCGAGATAGGGGCGCGCAAAGGCCCTTTATACACTATCTCAGCGTTGAGCGTTTTGTCGGCTTGAACGGGGAATAAGACCTTGAGATCCTCGGCCGGGACCAGGCCGACGCGCGCATCGGTGCCCATCCAAACATTTGCCACCGCGATCCGCTCACCCGCTGCGGCGACAGAGCGGGTTGCGAAATGTCGAAATGCCCAATTTACCAGCGCCTCACTTTCTTGCGCCCGCGCTGCGGCACTTTGCAAACCGGAAACCACGAAAATCACCCGGCGCGCGCCTTGTTTGGCCGAGCCGACAAGGCTGTAACCGGCTTCTCTTGTATGGCCGGTCTTTAGCCCATCAGCACCGATGCCTAGCCCGAGCAATGGATTGCGGTTAAAGCGGTTTGAGCTTTCATTGGAATCGAACAAGAACTCTTTTTCCGCGAACAAAGCATAATGTTGCGGGAAGTCGTTGATCAATATGTCGGCCAGGATTGCCAGATCGCGCATGGACATCTCATGGCCAGCTTGCGGCCAGCCATTGGAATTGGCAAAGCGCGATTGGGTCATGCCCAGCTGCGCCGCGCGCCGGGTCATCATGCGGGCAAAACCAGCCTCTGTACCATCCGGGCTGAGCGCTTCGGCAATCACCACACAGGCGTCATTGCCCGACAGCACAATAATGCCGCGAATTAAGTCCCGCACGCTGACCCGCTCGCCCGCGCGCAGGAACAAGGTGGAGCCGCCATAATCCATCGCCTGTTGAGAGACGCGCAGCTCGTCCTCCATGGACAATCGCCCATCTTGCAACGCTTCAAAGGCCATATAGAGCGTCATCAGTTTGGACATCGAGGCGGGCGGAAGCGGTTGATCTGCATTTTTCGCCAGCAAGACGGTGCCCGTCGTATGGTCAATCACAAAGGCCGAGGTCGCGCGGGTTTCAAAGGCCGCGGCGGCAAAAGGCGCAAAGATCAAAGCGCCGAGGGTAAGGGTCAAGCGTATCATCCGGTCCACCAAAGGGTCCTCAATCTGTCACGGGGTAAGCGTCTAAGAAGCCGAGATTTTTGACGTCGGCCAAAAGTGCATTGCGGTCGGCTTTTGTGGCGGCGGGGCCCACCACAACCCGGCGAAACGTCTTGCCACCTGTCTGGAAGGTGCTGATCGTCGCGGTCAGCCCCGCGCCTTGCATCTGTGCTGCCGTCCGCTCGGCATTGGCTTGAACACTGAAGATGCCAATCTGGATGAAGGGTTTTTCAAGCGTTGAGACCGGGCGCGGCAAGATATCCGTCTCAGCGGGCAGGGGCGTCGGCTCGGCCGCATCTATCGCCGCACTTGCAGCCGCGATCGGATCGAGCGGGGCCTCCGCGATCACGGTTTCTTCCGGAAGCACAAGGAGGGGGTCGTCAACCTCTTGCTCGAAAGGCTCTTCTGGGACAATCTCCTTG
>CAYWNJ010000480.1:0-2490 GCA_964459535.1 uncultured Rhodobacterales bacterium | reverse complement strand
CGGCCCGTACTCGATCACCAGCTTGCAATCGCTCCAATCGACACGTTTGAGCATATTGTCGATCGTGGCCTTGGACGAGGGAAAGACCGCGCCCACCATTTGTGGATGCTGGATGGCCCCCTTCAGGAACACACCGAAAGGACCAAGCAGCCTCGCGCCGCCTCTGGATATCCTGGCTTTCGCCTTTTTGGGGCTGATACTTCCCGTCACGAGATCGCGTTGCTCCGTCGCTCCACGCCCGTTTGATGCGCGGATTGCAACTGTCCATGCGCCCTATCATCGCGCCTGTGAAGCCTTCATGCGCAGTTTTCCTCTCTGGCCAAACCGCCCCAGCCAGCGCTGCTTACAAGACTCATCCGGATAACCCGCCTCGCCCGCTTGCCCGCAATCGCCCCATCAGGAATCACACAAGTATGGCGATTCTTTCCGACAAGTGGATCCGTGAGCAGGCGCAATCATATGGCATGATTGAGCCCTTTGTTGAGGCACAACGCCGCGAAGGCTGCATTTCGTATGGCCTTTCGTCCTATGGCTATGACGCGCGCGTGGCGCCTGAATTCAAGATCTTCACCAATGTCGACAGCGCCGTGGTCGACCCCAAGGATTTCGCGTCCAATTCCTTTGTCGATAGAGACACCGAAATCTGCGTTATCCCGCCAAATTCCTTCGCGTTGGCCCGCACGGTCGAGTATTTTCGCATTCCCGATGATGTCCTGGTGATCTGCCTTGGCAAATCGACCTATGCGCGGTGCGGAATCATTGTGAACGTGACCCCGCTTGAACCGGGTTGGGAAGGGCATGTGACGCTCGAATTTTCGAACACCACGCCGCTTCCGGCAAAAATCTATGCCAATGAAGGAGCCTGCCAGTTCCTCTTCCTCAAAGGCAATGAACGGCCAGAGGTCACCTATGCTGACAGGGCCGGCAAATATATGGGACAGCGCGGTGTAACGCTGCCGCGGCTCTAGGCGTGAGCCTTGCAAGTTTCCCATTCTGGCGCGTTGTGCCAGGTGAGCGTGAGGGCGCCTACACACTGCACGTGATGCCGCCCGCAACCGTTGGCCCGGATGGCGCACCGCATGTCATGGGCGGGGTGGCGCTGGGCGCTGCGATTGATGCAATGGAATTGGCAAGCGAGCAGCCGGTGCTGTGGGCCAATATTCAGTTTCTAAGCCCCACCCAGCACGCAGAAGAACTGTCGATCACGTGTGAACAATGCGGCGGCGGGCAATCAGTTGGGCAGTGGATGGCGCACATCACGGTCAATGGTCGGCCCACTCATAGGGTTAGCGCGGCTTTGGGCGCGCGCGAACCAAGCCAGCGCCAGGTGTTCGCCAGAATGCCCGACGTGCCCGGACCTGATGAGTGCGAACCGCGCGTCGATGAACGCTATGGTGCAATAGGCAGCCTGTATGATCAGGTCGAACACCGCAACGCGCGGATTGATCACGATGCCGGATACCAGGCGATCTGGACGCGCAACAAATCGGGTTTTGCCAATGATGCGGGCTGGCTGGCGGTGGTGTCTGATTTCTTCCTTGGCGCTCATCCAAAGAGCCAGGGTGGATCAAGCCTTGATGCGACATTCCGGTTTATTGAGGCGTCCCAGCCGGGATGGGTGCTGTCGGTGACGCAGCTTGGCGCGTTTGATCGCGGTGTTGCCCACGGCAGCGCGCAGCATTTCGGCGAAGATGGGCAATTGCTTGCAATCTCAAGCCAGACCGGCGTTCTCCCGCGCATCGCCAGAGCGGATCTGATGGGATGAGCGCGCCGCTGTTCGACCAATGGCGCAGCCGCTCTCCCCACTATGACGAAACGCATGAGGCTGTGTGCGACAGCGTGCGCAGTTTCGTCTCGCGTGAGATCATGCCGCATGTCGAAGAATGGGAAACCGCTGGCGAGCTTCCCCGTGAACTTCACAAGAAGGCGGCTGAGGCTGGCATAATCGGTGTCGGCTACCCTACCCATCTCGGCGGCAGCGGTACGATCGAAGAGGGCGGCTTCGATATCTTTCACAGCCTTGTCCAGAGTGAGGAAATGTGCCGCCCGGGGGCGGGCGGTATCCCGGCGAGCCTGCTGACACACGGGATCGGTTTGCCGCCGATTATCGCAATGGGCAGCGAAGAGCTGCAACAGCGGATCGCGCCTGCCGTGCTGAATGGCGAGAAGATCATCTGCCTAGGCATCACTGAACCCGGCGGCGGTTCTGACGTTGCGAACCTGAAGACGCGGGCCGAGCTTCGCGGCGATCATTATGTCGTGAACGGAGCCAAAACGTTGATCACGTCCGGAATGCGGGCTGACTACATCACGCTGGCTGTACGCACTGGCGGCGAAGGCATGGGCGGCGTCTCGCTGCTTCTGGTGGAAACCGATAGGCCCGGGATCAGCCGAACCGCTCTCGACAAAATGGGCTGGCGCTCATCCGATACGGCGACGATCCATTTCGACAATGTCGAAGTGCCAACACGCAACCTTATCGGCCCTGAA
>CAYWNJ010000479.1:0-2493 GCA_964459535.1 uncultured Rhodobacterales bacterium | reverse complement strand
AGCGTGACGCGGTCGCGCAGGTTGTTCATCGCGAGCACTTGGTGCGCCTCGGTCAGCCCCATTTCCAACGGCAGACCCGCATATTTGATCGAAGTGGCCGGGCTCGCCCCCGTTCCGCCATTATGGCCAGAGATGAGGATGACATCCGCCTTTGCCTTAGCAACCCCAGCGGCAATGGTCCCCACGCCGGAACTGGCGACCAGCTTTACCGTCACCTTTGCTGACGGGTTGATCTGCTTGAGGTCATAGATAAGCTGCGCCAAGTCTTCGATCGAGTAGATATCATGATGCGGCGGCGGCGAGATCAGCGTGACCCCCTTGGTCGAATGCCGCAATCGCGCAATCAGATCAGTGACTTTCATCCCCGGCAGTTGTCCGCCCTCACCCGGTTTCGCGCCTTGCGCAACCTTGATCTCCAGCTCTTCGCATTGGTTAAGATATTCCGCCGTTACACCAAAACGGCCCGAGGCAACTTGCTTGATCTTCGCCGATGGGTTGTCGCCATTGGGCTCAGGATGGAAATGCGCGGGATCTTCACCGCCCTCGCCGCTATCCGATTTGGCCCCAATCCGGTTCATTGCCACATTCAGCGTTTTATGCGCCTCTGGGCTGAGCGCGCCCAAAGACATGCCGGGCGTGACAAAGCGCTTGCGAATCGATGTGATGCTCTCCACCTCTTCAATCAGGACCGGCGCGCCGAGCGGTTTGATATCCAAAAGGTCGCGCAGATGAATAGGTGGCTGCGCGCGCATCTTTGCGCTATACTGCCGCCACATCTCGAACGAGCCGCGCGCGCAGGCGCTTTGCATCATATGCATCGCGGTCGCTTCCCAGGCATGGGTCTCGCCCGAGGCGCGGGCCTTGTAAAACCCACCAATCGGCAGCACGCGATCACCAGCCCAGCCTTGGGCATGTACCTCCTCGGCTTTGGCCTGAATGCCGGTGACACCGATTCCTGAGATCCGAGAGGTCATGCCGGGAAAATACTCCGCGCACATGGCGCGGCTTAGGCCCACAGCCTCGAAGTTAAGCCCGCCGCGATAGGAAGAGACAACGCTAATCCCCATCTTCGCCATGATCTTCAGCAAACCCTGGTCGATGGCCGTGCGATATCGCGCGACGGCCTCGGTCAGCGGGCCGTCAAGCAAGCCCCGCGCGATCCGGTCCGCGATACTATCTTCAGCGAGATAGGCATTCACGACGGTCGCGCCACAGCCAATCAGTACCGCGAAGTAATGCGGGTCAATGCATTCGGCGCTGCGCACGTTGAGGCTACAGAACGTCCGAAGGCCCCGACGGGTCAGATGGCTATGCACGGCGGAGGTTGCCAGGATCATGGGCATACCAACCTTGTCCGGCCCCGCATGTTGATCGGTCAGCAGCAAATGCCCGGCGCCCGAGCGCACCGCATCCTCTGCCTCGGCCCGAATGCGGGACAGGGCGGCGCTCAGCGCGCCTGTCCCCGGCGAAAACGTGCAGTCTATCTCGGCCAGGTCCGCGTTGAAGTGCCGACGCAGTTCGCCCCATTGCGCATTGCCCACGAAGGGGCTGTCGAGCGTAATAATCTCGGTCTGCGCGCTGCTTTCATCCAGAACATTCTTCAGATTACCAAACCGGGTTTTAAGGCTCATCACCCGATATTCGCGCAAGCTGTCGATAGGCGGGTTGGTGACTTGGCTGAAGTTCTGGCGAAAGAAATGGCTAAGCGGGCGGTACTGCTTGCTCAGCACGGCAGAGGGCGTGTCATCCCCCATGCTAGCCAGCGATTCTTTGCCCTCTTCGGCCATCGGGGCCAGGATATGCTCTAGCTCTTCAAGGCTATAGCCCGCCGCGATCTGCCTGCGCCGCAGCTCTTCGCCCTCAAAGAGCGGGGCTTCGGTCACGCCTGTGATCGCCGGTTCAAGATCATTGATCCGCTCGACCCACGCGCCAAAGGGCACGGCCGCGGCAAGCTGATCCTTGATTTCGGTGTCGTGGTAAAGCTTACCGTCTTGCATATCGATGGCGAGCAATTGGCCAGGGCCAAGCGCGCCTTTCTCGACCACGTTGCCCTCGTCAAGTGGCACCATCCCGGTCTCAGAACCCGCAATGACCATCCCATCGCGGGTAACGACAAAGCGCATGGGGCGCAGCCCGTTCCGGTCCAGGCCCGCGCAGACCCAGCGTCCATCGGTCATCGCAAGCGCCGCAGGCCCGTCCCAAGGCTCCATCACCGAGTTGCAATACGAGTACATATCGCGCCAGGCTTGCGGCAACTCCACCGCCTGCTTGGACCAACTTTCCGGCACGAGCATGGTTTTGGCCATCGGCGCGTTGCGCCCTGCCCGCACGAGCATTTCAAACACCGCATCCAGCGCGGCGCTATCCGAGGATCCGCCCGGCACAATCGGTTTGATATCTTCCGCCATCTCGCCAAAGGTCGCCGAGGCTAGGCGGATCTCATGGCTTTTCATCCAGTTGAGATTACCCTTGAGCGTGTTGATCTCGCCGTTA
>CAYWNJ010000478.1:0-2495 GCA_964459535.1 uncultured Rhodobacterales bacterium | reverse complement strand
CTGGCCCACACCATCGAAATCAACACGTTCAATTCGCAACTCAAAGCCTACCGCGCCGCCGTCGCTCGCCTTGCCCGGTATCCGCTGGCAGAGGGCCGCGCAGAGGTCTACGAGGACCAACCCACAGGCGAGTATGACGAAAACGGCGAACCAATCTTTGCACCTGTAGTGGTGCAGACGGCCATCCCGCCTCTCATTGCAGAGGACGTGGAATACCCGGTGATCGATACCGAAACGGGCGCGCAAACCGGCACGGTCACTGAACCGGATCGGGACATTGTGGCAGCGCTGGAAAAGGACGCCACCGAACGGGCCGCGATGCAGGCGGTTATTGATGCAACGCCTGACGCTGTGAAAGCTTTCGAAGGCTAACACCCATGAAAATCTTGATCTTGCTAACCGCCCTGGCGGTCCTTTCGAGTTGCGGCGTTGCGATCCACGATGGCAACCGCGTGCTTTATGACGAAGGCGGGCGCGTGGACGTGTACGAGCGCCGCGCGCAGGCATCCAAGTGCATCGCAGGCACGGCTATCAGCGCGGCGACTTTCTACCTCAAAAACGGCGCTGTTGAGCGTGACGCGGTTTTGGTTTTCCACCCGCCGCAATTCGACAGCATCCAGCCGCCAGCCGTCCACCAGTATTGGGCCGAACGGATTGCGGAGAACTACCCGCCTAAAATCGCCGCTTGGTATCTGTCCGACTGGAAGCGGACGCGCACCAAGTCGGGCGCATGGGCCATCGAAATGGGGGCAAGGGAGTGTTGAAGCCACGGGGCGAGTTTGACCAGCGGGACCGCTTGCCGGTTTGGGCCACGCTGCCTGTATTTTGTTTAGCTGGCCTGATCGTTTGGGCGGTAATTCTTCACATCATCGAAAGGTTGATCCATGCTGTTGTCTGAGCGCATCGAAAACGAGATCAAGGAAGAAATCGCCAAGGCGGGCCGCTCTTTGGCTGATCCAAAGATGCTGGTCGCGTGGATGCGCAAAAATGAAGTTGGGCGCTCTGCCATGTCCGCTGCAACGGGCGCGAACTACGCGGATGTGCAGGCCAAAGAACGGGCGTCTGTGCGCAACATAACAGCGGAAGAATACGCGCGCCTGTCAAAGCCTCTGACGCCTGAGAACTACCCCGGCAAGCCGTCCAGTTGGGACACCTACAAACCGCGACGCAAGATTATCGAGGCGCTGTCAAAAGTGATCGATCAGGATGCGCGCGACATGCATTGGATTGTGGCGCTCTACATCGAACACGCCAATCGCCTGCCGGATGCGGAAGGCTTTGCGCTTTGGCTTGATCTGCTGGCCAAAGGGCATTCCGAAGAAACCGTGCGCAAGTGGATCGTGAACGGGTTTGAGAAATGACCCTGCCTTTCATGCCGCGCCCGCTCTACATCGCGTACCGCATCGGGGAGATGGCGGTGAGCCTGATCAGCCGCGCAATAAACGCGATCTTCTTCGGCGGGTCCACATATCAAACAACAAGCGCCCGGAGTTATTTCGAGGGACGCACGGACCCTGCTTGGGCGCGACGGCGCGACAGGATCGATTGGCTCTTTGGGTGGCAAATGAAGTTGATCAGGGTGGACATGAAGCACTGCGAATGGGCAGCGCAGCGGGAAATCTTGGAAGCAAAGAAGACAATGGATAGGGCAGGGGGTAACTCCTAATGCACGAAGAAACGATCAAGCTGAGCACGCTGGAATATCGGGCGAGTGCCTTTTCTGCGCTTTGGGGTGTCTGGCTGCTGTTGGGTAACGATACATCGCTCGATGCTGTAGCTTTTCAGGAGTTGGTTGCGACATGGGTCGATTTGATACCAGGCGCGTCAGCGCGCATTTCCCTTGGCGTAACCAGTTTGATCATCGGGCTTGTTTACTTGGCCGCGGTTAGGATCAATGGCCTTGGAATGCTTTGGACACCAGCTTTTCGATTGATCGCATGTGGGTTCAATTCGGCACTGTTTTTCAGCGTCGCTTGGAGTATTGCCCAAGTTGATCCACACTCACCCGGCGTTTTTGCCTATATGGCTATCAGTTTGGCGTTTGCCAATATTTGTCTCCGCAACGTTCGTCGCTTTGAGATATCAATTCTGATCATGTTGGAGCGCATTCGTGGAAGAAATAATTAAGCTTATTCCTGACCTGATCGACAGGTTTGGCGCTTTTCAGACCATTGCCATCATTCTGGCCTTGGCAGTCGTTGTCCTGATCGTAAAAGGCCGCATGAACGGCGACTCGCCGAAGGAGGCGGTTCAGAACGCGGTAACGCCAATGACCTGCGCTTGGGGCGAGATTGAGCGGAGCGAACTTCGGGAAATCCGGCGCAAGATCGATGACATCGATGAGCGCACGGTTCGTATCGAGGACCGGACGAAGCGGTAAAGCGCGGGCCGGACCCACCATCCCGGCAATCAGCCTGTCGCTGGCGGACGTGGGCCTTACCGCATTCCGCGCTGCCTGAATCCTAACGACACATCAAACACAAATCCACCCGGCC
>CAYWNJ010000477.1:0-2497 GCA_964459535.1 uncultured Rhodobacterales bacterium | reverse complement strand
GGCAGCGCGATGATGGTCCTGATTGATCAGGCCGACGCCTTGTCAGAGCAACTTGTGCACGAGGCCGGCTCGGCGGTTATGGGCGGCATACTGGGATCTATGATCCTCAACATCGCCCCCATATTTGCAGCCCCAGCGCTCTGCGTACTGGTCGTTATTCTCTCTCACCGCGCATTCGTTGTGACGCCCGATAAGTTAAAACCGAAGCTAAGCAGAATAGGGATCATCTCAAACGCCAAGCAAAAATTTGGCCGGAGCGGGCTGTTCGAGTTTTTCAAGCGTTTCGTGAAATTGACAATCTACTCCATCTGCCTCGCATTCTTTGTTCAGGCACGCCTGACCGAGATTGTCTCGGCAGCGTCGGGCAACCCCGCCGTTGTGCTGCAACTGATTGGCGAGCTGTGCATCGCCTTCCTGGTTGTAATTCTCATCGTGTCCGCTGTCATTGGCGCGATTGATGCATTTTGGCAGCATCAGGAGCATCTGCGCAAAAACCGAATGTCGCGAAAGGAGATTATGGATGAGAACAAAGAGATAGAAGGCGATCCTTACCTCAAAAAAGAGCGTCAGCAACGCGCGCAATCCATAGCCACATCGCAAATGATATCCGAGGTGCAGACTGCGGATGTCGTGATCGTCAACCCAACACATTACGCGGTTGCGCTCAAATGGAGCCGCGCGAAAGGAAGCGCGCCGGAGTGCGTAGCCAAGGGCGTCGATCATGTGGCGCTTCGCATTCGGAAAGAGGCAACAGATTACAACGTTCCAATTTATGATGATCCACCAACCGCACGCACGCTGTTTCGCAGTGTCGAGGTTGGGTTTGAAATATCGCCCGAGCATTATCACGCGGTCGCGGCAGCTATTCGCTTTGCGGCTTCCATGCGGTCCAAAGCAAAAGCGCGGTATTACTGATGAAACAGATCGAAAACCTCAGAAAGATCAGCGACGCCCGATATATACGCGAACAGCAATTGATTTTTCCAATCTTGGAAAGAGAGGCCCAGCTTCGCCGCGACATCAAGCGGATCGAGGAATTTTCAACCACGCAGCACGACCAATCGGCGATGCGCTCGATTGGCGCGGATGTGGTTTGGCTTGGCTGGGTGGCGCGAACGCGGCATCGACTTAATACCGAGTTGGCCAATGTATTGCAGCAAAAAGAGTTTCACATGGGCAAAGTGCGCAAATCATTTGGCAAGCTCAAAGTCATTGAAGCGATCGAAAAGCAGCAGATCAAAGCGCGCCAAAGCAAGAGAGACTTGCCCTGAGGTCCAGGCCATCGCATTGCACGGACCGTATCAAGCCTTGGCTTCAACCATAGGCCCCGGCTGATCAATTGCAGTTCAGGCGTGAAGCAGGCTAGATGCGCCTAAACAGCACGGGCGCAGATCCATGACAAACACCAAAGTAACCGCCGAAGAGGCACTGACGTTTCACCTCGAACCCAGCCCCGGCAAATGGGAGGTTCAGGCCAGCGTCCCTATGACCACGCAGCGCGATCTAAGCCTGGCCTATTCCCCTGGGGTGGCCGTGCCGTGCGAGGCGATCGCGGCCAACCCCGAAACGGTGTATGATTATACCAACAAAGGGAATCTCGTCGCCGTCATCTCGAACGGGACTGCGGTGCTTGGGCTGGGCAATTTGGGCGCACTCGGCTCTAAGCCGGTGATGGAGGGCAAGGCCGTTCTCTTTAAACGCTTTGCTGATGTGAACTCGATTGATATCGAGCTTGATACCGAAGATGTCGATGCCTTTGTAAATGCCGTCAAGCTGATGGGTCCGACCTTTGGCGGCATAAACCTGGAAGATATCAAAGCCCCAGAGTGCTTTATTATCGAGCAGCGCCTTAAGGAAGAGATGGATATCCCCGTCTTCCATGATGACCAGCATGGGACGGCTGTGATATGCGCCGCTGGTTTGATCAACGCGCTGCACCTGTCGGGCAAGAAAATCGAAGACGTTAAAATCGTCCTGAATGGCGCTGGCGCAGCGGGGATCGCCTGCCTTGAGCTGCTCAAGGCGATGGGGGCCCGGCACGACAACTGCATCATGTGTGACACCAAGGGCGTGATCTATCAGGGACGCCAGGAGGGGATGAACCAATGGAAGTCGGCGCATGCCATCAAGACTGATTTGCGCAGTCTTGAAGACGCAATGGCCGGCGCGGATGTCTTCCTTGGCGTCAGTGCGAAAGGCGCGGTTACGCAGGATATGGTTCTCAGCATGGCAGACAATCCGGTGATTTTCGCCATGGCCAACCCCGACCCCGAGATCACGCCCGAAGAGGCGCGCAGCGTCCGCCGGGATGCCATCGTTGCAACAGGGCGCAGCGATTATCCCAACCAAGTCAATAACGTGCTTGGCTTTCCCTATCTCTTTCGCGGCGCGCTCGATATTCACGCGCGAGCGATCAATGATGAGATGAAGATCGCGTGTGCCCATGCGCTTGCACAGCTTGCGCGCGAGGATGTGCCAGATGAGGTAGCGCTCGCCT
>CAYWNJ010000476.1:0-2499 GCA_964459535.1 uncultured Rhodobacterales bacterium | reverse complement strand
CGAGCGTACACGCGAGTTGGCGGGGCCTATAGATATTGTGGTCGGCAATGCAGGGTATAAGTCTCAGATCAAAGCACTGGTCGAGCGTACACGCGAGTTGGCGGGGCCTATAGATATTGTGGTCGGCAATGCAGGGGTAAATCCTTATTTCGGGCCGACATCGGAAATCTCGGATGACGCTTATGAAAAAACCATGCGCGCCAATGTGCAGGCCAACCTTTGGCTCGCCCAGCTCGCGGCGCCGGATATGGTCGCCAAAGGCACAGGTTCGATGATGTTCACGGCCTCGATTGGCGCATTTAAACCTTCGGAAACCCTGGGCACTTATGGGATGTCGAAACTCGCGCTGATTGGACTGGTGCGCAATCTCGCGGCGGAGTTTGGACCTGCGGGCCTGCGCTTTAATGCGATCTGTCCGGGGCTGGTGAAGACGGATTTCGCCCGCGCGCTGTGGGACAATCCAGAGGTCGAGGCGCGGATCAAGCGCGACATCCCCCTGCGCCGCTTGGGCGAGGCAGAGGATTTTGGTGGCGTCGCGGTCTTTCTGGCCTCAGATGCCAGCCGCTATATGACTGGCCAAGCGCTGACGGTCTGCGGCGGCTCGAACATGTGGGCATAAACTTATGGAACTTAAAGATAAAATAATCGTTGTGACAGGTGCCGCCAGCGGCATTGGACGGGCCATGTGTGCAGGCTTTGCCGCTGAGGGCGCCGCCAAGGTCATTTGCGTCGATCGCGACATGGCGGGCGCCACATCTATATCTCAAGAAGTCAATGGGATAGCTTATGAAGTTGATGTCTCCTCTGAGGCGCAGATTGCTGAGATGATCGATGAAGTCGAGCGCGATGTCGGACCGATTGACCTTTTCTGCTCGAATGCTGGGATCTTGGTTGCAGGCGGGGTCGAAGTGCCGGATTCCGATTGGCAGCGGATTTGGGAAATCAATGTTATGTCCCATGTTTGGGCGGCGCGTAAGCTGGTGCCGCTCATGGCCGCGCGCGGGGGCGGGTATCTGCTGAATACCGCTTCCGCCGCCGGACTTCTCAACCAGGTAGGCAGCGCGCCATATGGGGTCAGCAAACACGCCGCGGTCGCGCTCGCCGAATGGCTCGCGATGAGCTATGGGGATCAAGGGATCAAAGTCTCGGTCCTTTGCCCGCAAGCGGTTCGGACCGAGATGACGCGCGGGCATGAGGACCATGTTGCAGCCATTGACGGGATGCTAGAGCCAGAGGACGCGGTGCGCGCCTGTATCGACACCATCCGGGCAGAGACCTTCTTGGTTCTCCCGCACGCGTCGGTTTTGGGTTATATGCGGGCCAAAGCAGAAAACTATGACAAATGGCTCGGCGGGATGCGCAAACTCAACCGCCTCTACGGGTCCGCTTCATCGAAAACGCTCTGAAATATTTTGGCAGCTAGGGCTCTGACTTAAGGTTTATAGACCCCTTGCGCCTTCAGCGCGTCCACTAACTCGGCGGGCATATAGGTTTCATCGTGCTTGGCCAGTATCTTAGAGGCTTGAAAGACGCCCGCCACATAGCGCCCTGTGCCGACCATGCCTTGCTCCTCGGCAAATAAATCGGGCAGAACGCCGGAATAGACCACCGGCACGGTTGCCCCGCCATCGGTGACCTCAAAGCGAACATCGGTCCCCTGCCCCCGGATCAGCGAGCCGCGCACGACCAAACCGCCGATGCGAAACACTTCATCGGGCTGAGGCGGCGCGGCGATCACTTCGGATGGTGCGCGGAAATAGTTGATCCCATCACGAAACGCATATCCAATAAGGACAGCGCTGATAGTAAGCGCAATAAAGGCCAGCAGGATGACCTGAATACGTCTTTGTTTCTTAAGGCTTTTCATGCCCGAAATCCGTCTACCGCACTGCCGCCGCTAGGGGAATAGCGGCGCCATCATCAACCCTTCTGTCTCCTCCAGATCTAACATCAGGTTGGCATTCTGCAAGGCTTGGCCCGAGGAACCTTTCGTCAGGTTATCCAGCACCGCAACCACAATCGCGCGGCCCGGTAATCGGTCGCCGGTCACGCCGATATGCACAAAATTGCTACCCCGCACGTGATGCGTGCTGGGCGTTTCGCCAAAGGGGAGAACCTCGATAAAGACCTCGTCCTTATAAGCGGCACTGAACACATCATGGATCTGCGCCGCATCGCCCGACACATAGGCGGTCACCAAGACGCCGCGATTGGCTGGGATCAGATGCGGGGTGAACTGAACCCGCACGTCTTGCCCGGCAATGGCGCTAAACTCTTGATCGAACTCACCTAAATGGCGGTGCGTGCCCCCCACTGCATAGGCGTGATAGCCCTCGCTCAGCTCGGCATGCAGCAATTGCTCTTTCATCGCGCGCCCTGCGCCCGAAACCGCGCATTTCATATCAAGTATAATGTCCTCAAGCCCGATCACCCGCTGCGCGATCAACGGCCTCAGCGCGAATTGGCCCGCAGCGGCGTTGCACCCTGTGCCCGCCACCA
>CAYWNJ010000475.1:0-2500 GCA_964459535.1 uncultured Rhodobacterales bacterium | reverse complement strand
AACACCCAATTCCTTGCGCCTGCCCAAAGCGGGCGTGTCACTGCAAGCGGGCGTGTGACGGGCGGAGGGCGCAGCTTGGTTTTTGTGGACGGACGGATTGAAGCGGAGGATGGGCGCTTGCTCGCCACCGCGTCAGGCGTTTTCAAGAAGTTGAAGGAGAGGACATGAGCGCGGCATATCTTGAGGACCAAGGCGACCGGCTAATCGTTTGGAATGGCAACGCGGCACGGCGCGGGGCGCTAACACCAGAGCTTTATGCCGCGATCATCGAGGCGTGCGAGAAAGCTTCGGACCCGCGCGTCAGGGCCGTGATCTTGACCTCGCAAGGCGGGTTTTTCTGCGCGGGTGGCGATCTCAACGTCCTAATCTCCCGCCGGGATATGGACCAGAGCGAACGCGCCGCACAAATCGAAAAGCTCCATGATGTTGTGCGCGCGATCCACAATTGCCCGGTGCCCGTCATCGCGGCGGTCAAAGGCGGCGCAGCAGGTGCGGGGGCGTCCATCGCGCTGGGGTGCGACTTTATCGTGGCCGAGGCAGGCGTCTTTTTCACCGCGTCCTATGTCAAGGCGGGGCTTGTGCCTGATGGGGGTTTAACGGCCTCTTTGGCACGTATGCTACCGCGCCCGCTGGCGATGGAGATGTGCGTGCTGGCCCGGCCCATCACAACCGACCGGCTGGTGAACCTAGGGGTGATCAATGTGACAGCACCGCTAGAAGAGGTCGACGCGCAGGCACATCTGCTGGCGGATGAAATTGCAAAAGGGCCGCGCACCGCGCAGGGGCGTATTCGAGCAATGGTACATGCCGCCTATGACCAGACCGTGCAAACCCAGTTGGATACCGAGCGCGACGCTATGGCGTGGGCGACGGGTGCCGAAGAGGCTGCCGAGGGCATCGCGGCCTTCTTAGAAAAACGCGCCCCGGATTTTGGGTCTTGAGCGCCCGTCTCTATGATTTCCTAGCGGCGCAGGTTGCCGCGCGCCCAGATGCGCACGCGATGTCGGATGAGACCGGCGTCGCGCTCAGCTATGCTGCGTTAGATGCCGCGACGGGCGCGCTCGCAGATGAGCTTGCCGCGCTTGGCGTACGGCCAGGGGATCGCGTGCTGCTTTTGTCAGAAAATTGCGTTGCGGCCGTTGCCACCTTGTTCGCGGCCTGGCGCATGGGGGCGGTGGCGATCCCGGCCAATGCGCGTCAAACCGAGGCGGAGATAGCGCGCATCGCGGACCACGCCCGGCCCGCCGCTGTTGTGGCCACCATCGGTGTTTCCAAAGAGGCAGAGGCGCACGCCGCGCGGTTCTCGGCTCAGATAAAAACCGGGGCCTATGGCAAACTTGGGATGGCATCGCTTCACCCCTCCAATCCGGCGGATACCCCGGACTTGGCGGTTCTGCTCTATACGACAGGAACCACCGGCGCGCCGAAAGGCGTGATGCTCAGCCATGCGAATGTGCGCTTTGGCGGCGCGGCCTCGGCGGAGCTGCGGCACATGGTGCCAGAGGATGTGATCTATGGGGTGTTGCCAACGACCCATGTCTTTGGTCTGTGTTCCGTTGTGACAGCGGCGGTTTATGCGGGCGCGCCGGTCAGGCTGGCCGCTCGGTTTGATACCGCCGCGACGCTTGCCGCCCTGGAGAGTGGCGTCACGCTGTTTTCGGCAGTGCCGCAGATGCATGCGCTCTTGATGGCGCATGTTGCCAAGCAAGGCGCGCAAGAGCTGCGGAGCGCCTCGTTGCGCTATGTCTCATCGGGGGCGGCGCCGCTTGATCCCGCATGGAAACGCAAAGCCGAAGCGTTTTATGGGGTTGCGCTGCAAAACGGCTATGGGATGACCGAAAGCACGGCAGGGATCTCGGCAACGCGCAGCACCTTGGGCGATCCAGATATCTCCGTTGGTCAGCCGCTGCCCGGCATTGAGATCGCGCTGGATCAAGACGCGCCGGGAAGTGGTGAGGGCGTTGGGGAGGTTCTCACCCGTGGCCCGCACGTTATGCTCGGCTATTACCGCAACGCAGAGGAAACGGCCAAAGTGCTCGGTCCTGATGGCTGGCTGAGGACCGGTGATTTGGGCCGGATGGACGGCAAGGGGAACCTTCACATCGTTGGGCGGTCCAAGGAGCTGATCATTCACGGCGGCTCTAACGTTTATCCGCCGGAGGTGGAGGCCGCGCTCAATGCGCATCCAGAGGTGATCCAGTCGGCGGTGATTGGGCGTAAGCTTGATGGCGATGAAAAGGTGATGGCCTTTTGCCAGGTGGCGGCGGGATCTGCTTTGACACCAGAGGCGCTACGCCACTTTGTTGCAGAACGTCTTGCGGGGTATAAGCGCCCGAGCCAAATCATTCTGGCGCGCAACCTTCCTGCCGCGCCAACGGGTAAGATACTTAAGCATAGACTTTTGGAGTATTTTGCAGCGCAATTGTCTTATGGCGTTTCGGTTTAAACCTGAGGCATAATTGGCCTTGAGCGGACTTGCCACAGCGCACAGAGCCGGGCG
>CAYWNJ010000474.1:0-2501 GCA_964459535.1 uncultured Rhodobacterales bacterium | reverse complement strand
GGCACTTTCCTTGATCGCATCATATTGCCCAGAGGGTCGAAAGCGCCAGAGGTAGTCTGGCACAATCGCATCCATCGCGGTTGGGCTGATTCCGAGATCATCGAAGCCGCGCGCCTTTACGCTTACAATGTTGTCGTTTGCCAAATTGGCGACTTGATCACGGGTCAGAGGGGCCTTGAAAAGGCCGAGGGTTACGCCCTGCGCGACCGAAAACCCTGCGGCCATAAGTCGGGCGACCCAAAATGGTAGATTGATCACGAGCCGACGACGGCGCACCTCACTGAGCATCCGCACCATCAGCGTGCGGAAGTCGCAAACCTCTGGCCCGCCCAGCTCGTAAACACCAGCACTGACCTGCCCCAGCACCGCCCGCTCCACCGCCTGCGCAACATCGTCCACATAGACAGGTTGAAAACAGGTCTGGCCACCAACAATCGGCAAGAATGGACCAAAACGCGCCATAGCGGCGAAGCGGTTAAAGAATTGATCTTCGGCACCAAAGATAATCGACGGGCGCAGGATAACGGCTTGCGGGAAATGCGCCAAAATGGCCGCCTCGCCCTCCGCCTTTGTACGCGCATAATCGCTTTCTGCTTCGGTATCTGCCCCAATCGCAGAGATCTGCACCAGAGAAGAAAGACCCAACCGCACTGCGCTTTCCGCGATCCGTTCGGCCCCTTGCGCGTGCACCGCGTCAAATGTGTTTCGCCCCACCGGAGCCAGAAGCCCCACGCAATTTACCGCCGCCTGCGCCCCATCAAGGGCTGCGTCAACGGAAGCCTGATTCCGAATGTTGCACAAAATGGGCTCCACCTGCCCCACCGCGCCATAGGTTTTGACAAATAGCGCCTCGTTCGGGCGGCGGACCGCAACCCGTACGCGCCATCCCGCATTTGCCATTCGGCGCGCAACATAGCGCCCGACAAAGCCCGATCCTCCAAATATGGTCACTAATTTGGACATGCTCACATTCCTCAGCTAACGCTCCCTGACTAGCCCAGAGCATCGCAGACAGACAATAGGCCAAATCCGCACGCTGCGCGCGGACCGAGGAGGCAGCCCTGCACCAGAAGACCATCCAAGGCTTGACCTCCAACGCGCGGACACGCACAGGGGAAGCCATGATCGAGGACTTGCCCATACCTAAAGGCACGCTCAGCCGTGACCGCGCGCTTTCTGAGTTAACCTGGCTGCGGGTCGGCGGGCCTGCGGATGCCTTTTTTCAACCCGCAGATCGGCAGGACCTAGCAGAGTTCCTGGCCGTGCTTGCGCCAAATATTCCGGTGTTCCCGATGGGGGTTGGCAGCAATCTTATTGTCCGAGATGGCGGCCTACGCGCGGTGGTCATCCGCTTGGGACGCGGATTTAACGACATTGCGATTGAAGGCACAACGGTGCGGGCTGGTGCGGCCGCGCTTGATGCACATGTCGCGCGGCGGGCGGCGGCGGCGGGTGTGGATCTGACTTTTCTCAGAACCATTCCCGGTACGATTGGCGGCGCGGTGCGGATGAATGCGGGCTGTTATGGCAGCTATCTCAGCGATGTTTTCGTCTCCGCCGATGTAATCTTGCGCGACGGGCGCTTGGTCACGTTGGAACCTCAGGACCTGGACTTTCAATACCGTCAGAGCACGTTTCCGGCGGGCGCGGTTTTGATCCAAGCCACCTTGCGCGGCCCAAAGGGCGATCCGGCCGAGCTTGAAGCCCGGATGGCTGCGCAGCTTGCCAAACGCGACGCCACGCAGCCCACGCAAAGCCGAAGTGCGGGCAGCACCTTTCGTAACCCCGCGGGTTTTTCGAGCACCGGGCGTGCCGATGATGTGCATGACCTCAAAGCCTGGCGGCTGATCGAGCAGGCGGGTTTGCGCGGCGCGCGCCTGGGCGGGGCGCAAATGAGCGAAAAACATGCCAATTTCTTAATCAATACGGGCGGCGCAACGGCGGCTGATCTTGAAACCTTGGGCGAGCAGGTCCGAAAAAAGGTTTACGATACCACGGGGTTTAGGTTAGAGTGGGAAATCATGCGCATTGGAGAACCGCTTTAACGAAGCGACCTAATCGGCGCAGGATACGAGCATAACCAGAGGTGCCTAAAAGCACCCGAAATGGCAGAGGCGAAAGGTGGGTCGGTCGAGCAGGACAGATCCCAAAGTCGTGGTTGTAATGGGCGGGACGTCCGCCGAGCGAGAGGTTTCTTTCGCGTCCGGTCGTCCCTGTGCCGCCGCGCTGCGGGAAGAAGGCTTTGATGTCGTCGAGGTGGATGCAGATCCAAACCTCGCGGATATCTTGCGGCGCGAAGTACCGGATGTCATTCTGAACTGCCTACACGGACGCTGGGGCGAGGATGGCTGCGTTCAAGGTCTCTTTGAATGGCTGCGTCTCCCCTACTCCCATTCCGGTGTTTTGGCCTCTGCGCTGGCGATGGACAAGCAGCGCTGCAAAGAGGTCTATCGAGCTGCGGGTCTGCCGGTTGCCGAAAGCATAATCGCCGCGAAAGAGGC
>CAYWNJ010000473.1:0-2501 GCA_964459535.1 uncultured Rhodobacterales bacterium | reverse complement strand
CAATGGGGACAAAGTTAAGATCACACTGCGCTTCCGTGGCCGCGAGATGGCGCACCAGAACTTGGGGCGCGATCTGCTTGAGCGGGTGGCCGAGGACACCAAAGAGGTCGGCAAGGTCGAGAACTTTCCCAAGATGGAAGGCCGCCAAATGGTGATGATGATCGGGCCTTTGCCGCAGAAGAGTTAGGGCGTCCTCGGGCGTTTACAATACTCGAAATGAGACCGTCAAAACCTCGGGCTTTATAGACTCGAGTTATGATTTTGTTAAAGATACCGAGCGGTTAGCACAGCCCGCGCCCTCGATTTTCTTGACTCTGCGCGCGGTTTGCCGTATAGATTTGCCTAAGCTAGACGAGATGTAACAGCGGCTCCGGGACCCCCCGGTAGCCGCTTTTTTCATGCCGTCTGGCGGGTTCCCTCAACAACAGAAAGGCTATCGAGCAGACTATGATCATCAAAACCCCGGATCCCGAGGTGGCACAGATCGAAGAGCTTCTTGCATCGGTCCATGCCTCCGTTACGGAGCTTAGACATGAAGTCAATGACCTGAAAAACAAGGTCGAAGCCGGGGAGGATGTCGACGACAAAAACACCAGGGCGAAGGTCACAAGCCTCGGCGCCATGGTTCACCTATGCCAGAAAGTGGAGACGCAACTTGTCGCATGCAAACAGCAACGCGGCGCGGCCTTCGGCGGGGTTACCCTCGATCTCGAAGCCGCGCGGGCTGAGATCGGGTGCCGCCTGGCTCGCCTCGCAAAGTGCGGAGGTTCATGACGAATTCTTCGCTGAGATTGGGGAGGGAGGGCTCGCAGCCCTCCCTTTTTTGTTCGAGTTTTGGGCGATGCCGCATCAACTCCCCCCAGCGGGGGATTGGCGCGCCTGGGTGATTTTAGGCGGGCGCGGCGCGGGCAAGACCCGTGCGGGCGCTGAATGGGTGCGCAGCCGGGTCGAGGGGGCGTTGCCCACCGATCCTGGGCCTTGCAAGCGCGTCGCGCTGGTGGGCGAGACCCAAGACCAAGTGCGCGAAGTGATGATTTTTGGCGATAGCGGCATCATGGCCTGCTCGCCTCCGGATCGCCGCCCGGTTTGGCTGGCCTCGCGCAAGCGGTTGGAATGGCCCAATGGCGCGGTGGCGAGTGTGCATAGCGCCTTTGATCCCGAAGGCCTGCGCGGCCCGCAATTCGATGCCGCTTGGGTCGATGAGCTTGCCAAATGGAAAAAGGCCGAGGCAACGTGGGATCAGTTGCAGTTCGCCCTGCGGCTCGGGGATCATCCGCAGGTCTGCGTGACGACGACGCCGCGCAATGTGGATGTGCTCAAGCGCCTGCTGGCGCTTCCCTCAACCGTGCAAACCCACGCGCCGACAGAGGCCAATCGGGCCAATCTGGCGGCGAGTTTCCTCGAAGAGGTGCAGGCGCGCTATGCGGGCACGCGCCTGGGTCAGCAAGAGCTGGATGGCGTGTTGCTCAGCGACATTGATGGCGCGCTTTGGACGACCGATATGCTGGAGGCTGCGCGCCGGGATGTAGCCCCCGAGCTGGACCGGATCATCGTAGCGGTTGATCCCGCGACCACATCGGGCGCATCCTCGGACGAATGCGGGATCATCGTCGCCGGGGCCTGCACGCAAGGGCCGCCGCAGGATTGGCAGGCTTGGGTTCTGGCGGACGCGACGGTGCGCGGTGCCTCGCCCACGGCTTGGGCCGAGGCGACCATACGCGTCTTTGAGGGTCACAAGGCCGAGCGCGTGGTGGCAGAGGTCAACCAAGGCGGCGAGCTGGTGGAGACTGTCTTGCGCTCGGTTGATCCGCTTGTGCCATTTCAGGCCGTCCATGCCAGCCGAGGCAAAGCCGCGCGGGCCGAGCCTGTGGCTGCCCTTTACGAGCAAGGCCGGGTGCATCACCTGCGCGGGCTTGGCGCGCTGGAAGAGCAAATGGTGCAAATGACCCCGCGCGGCTATGCGGGTGCGGGCTCTCCCGACCGCTTGGATGCGCTGGTTTGGGCGCTCCATGCGTTGCTGATTGCGCCCGCGCAAGCCTGGCGCAACCCCGGCGTTCGGTCTCTTTAACCGGCGTTAACCCTTTGTTGGCATTTTGCCTCTCAACGCGGCTGAGATCCGACTGAGCGATCTGAGCTGCGGTGAAACAATCGAGAACCGATACGCCTTTAGGCGCGCAAGGCGCGGCAGGTTTGGACCTGCCGCCTTGCGGCAGGCTGCGGTGTGTTCGGGGATAGAGATAGGAGCTTTGGCATGGTCTTTGAGTTTTTGCGGCGTGATCGGGCGACGCAGCTGGGGCAAACGCCCGAGCAGAAAGCCAGCGCGACCGGACGCGTGATCGCGCATCAAAGCGCAGGCCGCGTTGCCTGGTCGCCGCGCGACACGGTGTCATTGACCAAGACCGGCTTTGCGGGCAACCCGGTGGGGTTCCGCGCCGTAAAGCTGATTGCAGAGGCCGCGGCGGCGCTGCCCTTGGTGCTGCAAGATCGCGAGCGCCGGTATG
>CAYWNJ010000472.1:0-2511 GCA_964459535.1 uncultured Rhodobacterales bacterium | reverse complement strand
ACGCACTTGCCGTAATAGTAATTTCAACTGAAAGCCAATCGCCCGCGACAGTTGTTCATTAAGCCATGAGTGTTCAAGCAACCATCGACCTTCTGAGCAGGCTCGTCGCCTATCCGACCATCAGCGCACAGAGCAATCTGGAGATGGCAGCGGAGCTTGCTGAGCGCCTTGAAAATATCGGCGCGCAAAGTGAGCTTTTGCCCAGCCCATGCAGGCGCAAGGCGAATTTGGTCGCGCGGATTGGCCCAGATGCGCCGGGAGGGTTGCTCCTAAGCGGCCACATGGATGTTGTTCCCGTTGCCGAACAGGCGTGGACGACGGATCCTTTTGTGCTCCGCGCCGATGCCGGGCGTCTCTATGGTCGGGGCACCTGCGATATGAAAGGGTTTCTGGCTGCCGCGTTGAGCGTCGCGCGCCTGGCAGACCCAGAAAAAACGCTGCGCTTTGTGTTTACCTATGATGAAGAGGTCGGCTGCCTTGGCGCGCGCGCCTTGATGCCCGAGCTTGCGCGGCGCGGGATTCGCCCCGATCAGGTGGTGGTCGGAGAGCCAACCGGGATGACCGTGATCGACGGACACAAGGGCTGCTGCGAATATACCGTGCGCTTTGCGGGACGCGCAGGCCATGGCAGCGATCCAGCGCGCGGTGTAAGCGCGGTAGAATATGCGGCGCGCTATGCCCAGCGCCTGCTTGAGCTTCGCGGCGCGTTGATGATGCGTGCAGATCCAGCTTGCGGTTTCGAGCCGCCCTGGAGCACGCTTAATATCGGCCGGATCGTCGGCGGAACCGCGCATAACGTCATTGCCCAAACGGCTGAACTGGCTTGGGAAATGCGCCCGGTCACCCAGGCGGACGCGGATTTTGTCCACGAACAGATCGGTGCCTGCGTGGCCGAGCTTTTGCCTCAAATGCAAGCCATCGCCCCCGAAGCCGCTATTGAAACCGAAGTGATTGGTGAGGTTGTCGGCTTAAACCCGGCGCAGCAGAATGCAACGCGCGACCTCTTACTTGCGCATCTCGGGCAATCCACGGCAGGCGTGGTGCCGTTCAACACCGAGGCCGGTCTCTTTCAAGAGCTTGGTGCAGATGTGGTGGTATGCGGTCCCGGGCGCATCGCCCAAGCGCACCAGCCCGATGAGTATCTCGAAGTCACCCAGCTTGAGGCGTGCTTGACCCTGCTTGGCAAACTCGTCGCCTGAAACCTGGGCGCGCTTACTGCGCCGCGCGCGCCTTAAAGAGGCCATCGGCCTTGAGCTGCGTATAGGCTTCATCCAGCGCACGGCGCGCCCGGCGACCAAACTCTGCGATCTCTTCGGGCGTAATCACCAAGGGCGGCGAGAGGATCATTCGGTCATAGACATGCCGCATCACCAAATTATTCGCAAAGCAGCGCTCGCGCACGGCAAAACCAGCGGTTCCAGGCTCGGACGCGAAAGGCGCGCGGGCGTCTTTGTCCGGGGTCAGGGCAAGCGAGCCCATCATGCCCACGCATTTCGTCTCGCCCACCATCGCATGATCGGCCAAGCTATGCCACATCTCGGCAAGCGCAGGCGCCGCCACCTCGCGGACATGGGTCAGGATATCCTCTTCCTCCAAAATCCGCAGATTTTCGAGCGCAACGGCGGCGGCCACCGGATGACCAGAATAGGTATACCCGTGATTGAACTCATCGCCGCCAATGACCTTGGCGATTTCGCTGGACACAATAGAGCCTCCAATCGGCTGGTATCCCGAAGAGAGCCCTTTGGCGATGGTCATAATATCAGGGCGAATGCCCATCGTCTGACTACCAAACCAATTGCCCGTTCGGCCAAAGCCGCAAATCACCTCATCGGCGATCAGCAAAATCTCATGCGCGTCGCAAATCCGCTGAATTTCTGGCCAATAGGTTTGCGGGGGCACGATCACCCCACCCGCACCTTGAACAGGCTCGGCAATGAAAGCCGCGATCTTGTCTGCGCCATGATGGGCAATCGCCGCCTCCAGCTCTTGCGCACGCGCCAGACCAAAATCTTCCGGGCTCATATCGCCGCCTTCGGCCCACCAATGCGGCTGACCGATATGCACAATACCAGGGATCGGCAAACCGCCTTGCGCGTGCATCGCAGCCATCCCGCCCAGCGAGCCTGACCCCATCGAAGAGCCATGATAGGCGTTGCGGCGCGAGATAATGATCTGCTTTTCCGGCTGGCCCTTAGCGGCCCAATACGTGCGCACCAGCCGGAGGTTCGTGTCATTCGCCTCCGAGCCTGACCCGGCGAAAAAAACGTGATCCAGCCCCTCCGGCGCAAGTTCCGCAATCTTCTGGGCCAAGGCAATGGCGGGGACATGGGTCGTTTGAAAGAAGGTGTTGTAATAAGGAAGCTCGCGCATCTGCCGTGCCGCAACCTCGGCCAGTTCAGCCCGACCATAGCCGATATTCACGCACCAAAGCCCCGCCATACCGTCGAGGATCTGGTTGCCCTCACTATCATAAAGCCAAACCCCATCCGCCCGCGTGATCACACGCGC
>CAYWNJ010000471.1:0-2511 GCA_964459535.1 uncultured Rhodobacterales bacterium | reverse complement strand
AATGAGACCTATCCCGGCAGCCCGCTTGCCCCTGCGGCGGATTTGGCGCGCGGCGATGCCTTGGCCAAGCTTGGCGACACGCGTGAGGCCGCGCGGGCCTACCTGCGGTCCTTTTCAGACGCGCCAGAGGGGCGGACGGCACCCGAAGCGCTGTTCCGGCTGGGTCGAGAGCTTGGGCATTTGGGGCAAACCGCCGAGGCTTGCGTAACCTTGGCCGAGGTCATGTCACGCTTCCCCTCGGATCAAGCAGCGGGCTCCGCTCAGGATCAGCGGCAGCGGATCGGGTGCAGCTAGCACATGCTCGAAGCGGATATCGTCGCCCATATCGAAGAGCAATTGCAGCCCCGCCCCCCCGCGCGGCTGGGCGTTGCTGTGTCGGGCGGCAGTGATAGTGTCGCGCTTTTGTGCCTCTTGGCCTTAGTTGCGGAGCGGCTGAATATAACCTTGCTTGTGATCTCGGTCGACCATGGACTGCGCGCGGAGGCCCGTACTGAAATTCGAACCGTGACCGACTTATGCGCACGCCTCGGCGTGGTGCATCATGTCGAATATTGGTCCGGTTGGGATGGCGGTGGCAATTTGCAAAATGCAGCGCGGGAGGCGCGGTATAGCCTGATCTCAGACTGGGCGATTGGCAATGACATCACCACCGTTGCGCTGGGCCATACCGCCAATGATCAGGCCGAGACCTTTATGATGCGCCTAGCGCGCGGCTCTGGCGTGGATGGGCTTGCGGCAATGGCCCCGCGCCGGGTGCAAAACGGCGTGACCTGGGTGCGCCCCTTGCTGGGGATCCACCGGCGCACCTTGCGCAACTACCTGCGCGAGCGCTCGATCCGCTGGATTGAGGATCCCAGCAACGAAGATCAGATCTTTGAGCGGGTGCGTATGCGCGATGCCCTGGCCTTGCTAGAACCGCTTGGCATTACGGTGGATGGGCTCACGGGGATTGCGCAGAATATGCGCAAGGCGCGCGAGGCGCTGGATTGGCAAACCTTTTTGGCCGCGCGCGATGCGGTGATTGTGGAATTTGGCACCATCCGCATTGATATGAAACGCTATCGCACTTTGCCCGAAGAGATTGCGCGGCGTCTTATCGTGCGCGCGATTGGATGGATCAGCCAATCTGCCTACAGCCCACGCCGCGCCAGCGTTTCGGTGGTCATGCAGGCCGTGCGCAGCGGAGACAGCGCAACGCTCGAGGGCGTACAATTGCAACAACAAGACGGCCAAATGTGGCTCTTCAGGGAATACGCTGCGGTGAGTGATCAAGGGGTTGAAGTTGGTGATATCTGGGATGACCGTTGGACAATATCTGGACCAGAAGATGATCCCGCAATCCATGTGCGCGCGGTCGGGCCGGAGGGGCTCAAGCAAGTGCCGAACTGGCGCGAGGCAGGCCTGCCGCGGGCCGCGCTGTTGTCCACGCCGGGTGTTTGGCTGGGCGAGGAGCTGATCTCGGCGCCGGTGCTGGGCTGGGGCTCGGACTGGAGCGCTGAGATTGACGGCGGGGCCGACGCGTTCTACGCCACGCTATTGTCGCATTGAAGATGCGCGCGATGTATCTATCTTAAAAGGACAGTCCGGCTCTGATCTGGCGCTATGATAATGGAGGTTGGCCTTGGGCAACGCACGTAATATCGCTTTTTGGGTGATCCTATTTCTGCTTTTATTGGGGCTTTTCCAACTATTTGGCGGCAATAGCGGGACTGGGCCAAGCCGAGAGCTGAGCTATTCGGACTTTGTACGGGCGGTCGAATCCGGTCAGGTTAGCAGCGTTACCCTGGACGGAGAGCAGGTGCGCTTTACCCGCGAGGGTAGCGAATATGTGACGATCAAGCCCGAGGATGCGGAGATTACGCGCCTCTTGATCGAAAATGACATCCCCGTCCGGGCCAAGCAGCAGGAACAATCCAGCATTCAGGCGTTTTTGCTGTCCTTGCTGCCTTTCCTTCTGCTGATCGGTATTTGGATTTACTTCATGAACCGGATGCAGGGTGGCCGTGGTGGCGGGGCGATGGGCTTTGGCAAATCCAAGGCTAAAATGCTGACCGAGCGCCATGGCCGCGTTACCTTCGACGAGGTAGCGGGCATTGATGAGGCCAAAGAAGAGCTTGAAGAGATTGTCGAGTTCCTGCGCAACCCGCAAAAATTCTCGCGCCTTGGGGGCAAAATTCCAAAAGGGGCGCTGCTTGAGGGCCCTCCGGGTACGGGTAAAACCCTTCTTGCGCGCGCGATTGCGGGCGAGGCGGGGGTGCCGTTTTTTACCATTTCAGGGTCTGACTTTGTTGAAATGTTCGTAGGTGTTGGGGCCTCGCGTGTGCGCGATATGTTCGAGCAGGCCAAGAAAAACGCGCCCTGCATTGTCTTTATTGACGAGATTGACGCGGTCGGTCGCCATCGCGGCGCCGGTTATGGCGGCGGGAATGACGAGCGCGAGCAGACGCTGAATCAGCTTTTGGTCGAGATGGACGGCTTTGAAGCGAATGAAGGGGTGATCATCATTGCCGC
>CAYWNJ010000470.1:0-2515 GCA_964459535.1 uncultured Rhodobacterales bacterium | reverse complement strand
CGGCGAGACTGTGCGGCGACAAAAGGCGGCAGGTGTCGACATTGTTTCCGATGGAGAAACAAGCAAGATCTCCTACGCCACCTATGTCAAAGACCGCTATACAGGCTTTTCCGGTGACAGCCCGCGCAATGCGCCTGCGGATCTCAAACGCTTCCCCAGCTTTCTCCAGCGTCTGGCCGATGCGGGCGGCACACCGCAATATGCCAGACCGATGTGCACGGGCGAGGTCCGCTCGAAAGGGCAAGGGGAGCTGGAAAAGGACATCGCCAATCTTAAGGCCGCGATGGCGGCGCATGGAATCACGCGCGGCTTTATGAATGCGGCCTCGCCTGGGGTGATCTCTCTCTTTCTCCAGAATGACTATTACAAAACGCGCGAGGCGTATCTGGCCGCGCTCGCCGATGCGATGAAGGCGGAATATGAGACGATTGTTGCGGCAGGCTTGGATCTTCAGCTTGACTGCCCGGATCTGGCGCTCTCCCGGCATATGCTCTTTCAAGATCTGAGCGACGCGGAGTTCCTCAAGATCGCAGGCGCGCATGTCGAGGCCCTGAACCACGCGCTCGCCGATGTGCCCGCAGACAAGATCCGCATCCATATCTGCTGGGGCAATTACGAGGGCCCGCATGTCTGCGATATCCCAATGGCGCAGATGTTCGACACGCTAATGTCTGCCAAGGCGCGTTATGTGCTTTTTGAAACCTCCAATCCGCGCCACGCGCATGAGTGGACCGTCTTTCGCGACCGCAAGGCGGATATCCCAGAGGATAAGGTCTTGGTCCCCGGTGTGGTGGATACAACGACAAACTTTGTCGAGCATCCCGAGCTTGTCGCGCAGCGCCTTGAGCGCTTTGTCGAAATCGTGGGCGCGGATCGTGTGATTGCAGGGTCGGATTGCGGCTTTGGCACCTTTGCAGGGTTCGGCGCGGTGGATCCCGAGATTGCCTATGCCAAGCTAGACGCCCTGAGCGCGGGCGCGAGGATGGTGTGATGGAGACGGATTTTCTGGACCTTCTGCGCAGTGTTGATACTCCAACCATCTGCAATGCGATAGAAGTGGCCGAGGGGCGGCGCGGCTTTGCGGCGTTCACACGTGGGACCGTGCTGGCCTCGGACCCTAAGGCCAGGATGGTAGGCTATGCCCGCACTGCCCGCATTCGCGCGGTTGCGCCTCCAACCGAGCCGCCCGACGTGATTAAGACCCGCCGAATGGCCTATTACAAATATATGTCCGAAGGCCCGCGCCCGGCTGTTTGCGTGGTCCAAGACCTCGACGTCCCCGCTGCGATTGGCGCGTTTTGGGGCGAGATCAACACAAACGTCCACCAAGCACTTGGCCTGGCTGGCACGCTAACCGACGGCGTAATGCGCGACCTCGGCGATTTGGCCGAAGGGTATCCGGTGATCGCAGGCTCGATCGGGCCGAGCCACGGCTATGTGCATGTGGTGGATATTGACACGCCGGTCCGCCTTTTTGGGTTGGACATCGCGCCGGGGGATCTGGTCCACGCCGATCAACACGGCGCTGTGGTCATTCCGCCCGCTCTGCTGCCCGAGCTTGCCCAAGCGATCCCCAAGATGCAAAGCGCCGAGAAAATCGTGCTGGACGCGGTAAAGGGCCGACACATAGACTTTGCCACATTCGAGGCCGCCTGGTCCGCATTTGAGAAGGCCCGCACATGAAGCTTGCACGATACGGCGAACCCGGCCAAGAGCGCCCGGCCCTGATCGACACCGAGGGACGTATCCGGGATCTCTCGGGCCATCTGAGCGACATTGATGGCCCGGCGCTGTCGCCCGAGAGCCTGGCGCGACTGGCGGCGCTTGATCCGGCTGATTTGCCCGAACTGCCAGAGGGACGCCTCGGGCCCTGTGTCGCTGGCGTGGGCAAGTTCATGTGCATAGGTTTGAATTATCGCGATCACGCGGAAGAGGCAGGCATGCCCATCCCTGCGCATCCCATTCTCTTCATGAAGGCAACCTCAGCGATTTGCGGCCCGACGGATCCGCTGATCCTGCCGCGTGGGTCGGTCGCGACCGATTGGGAGGTCGAGCTTGCCGCTGTGATTGGCTCCCCCGCGAAATATGTCTCAGAGGCCGAGGCGCTTTCCCATGTTGCGGGCTATTGCGTCGCCAACGATGTCAGCGAGCGGGATTTTCAGTTGGGCCTGACCGGGCAATGGACCAAGGGCAAAAGCTGTGATAGCTTCGGCCCGCTTGGCCCATGGCTGGTGACCTGCGATGAGATCGCGGATCCGCAAGATCTTACTCTGACCCTGTCCGTGAATGGAGAGGTGATGCAGCAGGGAAATACGAAGAACATGATTTTCTCGATTGCGCAGATCGTGTCGCATCTGAGCCAACTTATGACACTGCACCCTGGCGATGTCATCGCCACCGGCACGCCACCCGGCGTTGGAATGGGCCGAGATCCTAAACTCTATCTTCGAGAGGGGGATATGGTTGCAGCCGAGATCAACGGCCTTGGCGGTCAGGTGCAACATGTGATCGCGGA
>CAYWNJ010000469.1:0-2518 GCA_964459535.1 uncultured Rhodobacterales bacterium | reverse complement strand
AGAGCGTTGCACCCGGTGGAACGAAAATACGTCTTGTCGGAAAATCCAAGCACAAAACGCGCTAGCTATGCTGGCTGGTCATCTCGGAACATTGGCTCCTAATCCTTGGCTTCCAAGACAGAGTTGTCGGAGCAAGTTCCCAAAAAATAGACGTTGATCCTATACCGCCCGTCCGCTGAGAGCCCTTGCACCTGCAAGATGTTGTTGGTCAGATCTATAGCGCTTCGGTTTAAACCTGAGACACAATTGGCCGCGGGCGGATATTGCCACAGCGCACAAAGCCGGGTGAAAGCCAGACTGCGGGATGGCGATCACGACTTTAATTCTGCGCGATTTATGGCAGCAACCATGGCGCGACACCTGAGCGAAGCGCCAAGCTTAGCCCAAAAGCCAGCCCGGGGGGCGGTCTGGCTTTCGCCCGGCGGCCTGCGGCCTTGACTCCGGGCAGGGTGCTTTGCGGCAATGTCTGCTTCCGGCCAATTGTGTCTCAGCTTCAAACCGAAACGCTTTGGGTTGGCTGTTGTGACCTGCATTGGGTGGCGCTTTTCCTACCAGTGATAGACGACTGTAATATGGCGCATTGCGACGTCGCGGGAGCTATCCGCTCCATCCGCAAAGCGGGCTACAAACGCAGCATTCGACATGCGCAGTCAAGATCAGGCGGGGAGCTAGTCGTCAGACTTTTTTGGGTGAATATTGGTCTTCGCCAAGCCTTAAGGCACTTACCTAAGAAAGAACAGCTCCTTGGCGCCGAAGTCAGACAGCACAAACCAGGATTGCGGATCTGACGCGCGCTGTCCAAGCATGCTATTTTTCTCAAGTCTTGCATCAAACTTTGGGGATCGCCAAGCGTACCATGGTGCCTTGTCCTGTCTCGCTCAGGAACTCTAACCTTGAATTTAATATCTGTGCACGGGTCTGCATGGAGCGCAGCCCGATGCCAGGTTGTGCCGTGACGGGGTCGCACCCCTGCCCATTGTCCTGCAGGCTAAAGACTGACCGCGTTGGCTCTTGCGTGAGCGAAACATGCACTTCGGTCGCATGACCATGGCGGAGCGCGTTTTGTAGCGCCTCTTGGAAAATGCGGTAAAGCTGAACCTGTGCGGTGGCAGTCAGCGCAACCGGCTCTTGGCAGTACACCGTAACCTGCACGTCCGAGGCTTTGCTGAGCAAGTCGGCATGACTTCGCATAGCAGAGCAAAGTCCCGTTTGCGAGATCCGCTCGGGCGAGAGGTTATGCGCAATCCGCCGCGTGTCCGATATCACCGCGTCCACGTGCCCCACCACTTCGCCAAGGTCGGTGGCGGGGTAAGATTGTTGCGTCTGAAGCATCTGCAAATTCAATTTGATCGCGGACAGCCATTGCCCCAACCCGTCATGGATGTCTTGTGCCATACGCTCGCGTTCGGCGTCCTGGATTTCGAGCGCTAGCTTTTGGGCTTTCGGCAGTTCCATCTGTGACCGTAAAAAATGTGTCGCCCCAATCCAGCCAAGGCATACGAGGAAGACTGCAATTGCGGGTTCCACCGGATCGCTACCCAAGAAGGTGATTAGTTGCGTTTCCCAACCAAGGAGGATCGCCCCCAAAGCCAACACCAGAACGATGGCGCCAAAGACCAGCGGCCCAAACCCGCGCCGCCCCGCCAGAGTTGCACGCAAGGCCCAGAAAGAGATCAAGAAAAACGATGTGAGTGTGAACAGTCCCCAAAACAGGACAAAATACCTGCAATCTGCTCTGGAACGATCAGATCAGGGATAGATAAAACCAAACAAAGAGCGAGGCCAAGGCTGCAAAGCCGACCAAGCCAGGCTGTGCGCGGGCGCAAAATACAGACGGCGAATTCGAGCCCCGGGATCGGTGCCAACACCGAGAGTAGAAGCGCTGCCAAAGAAAGCTCTGGATCATATGCGTGCCCCGCAAACGTCATGGGCGCATTGAACAGCATCGCATAAGGAAGCGTTAAAAGCAGGGCCAATAGGATCCAGCCAAGACTGGCTGGCCGTCCCAACAGCACGAAGCTTGCACAGACCACAACCAGTCCCAGCACTAACATGCCCAAAACCAGCGTAGAGACTGCGGTGTACCAGGCGGTCGCGGGTTGCGCTTGGGCGAGGGCGTGGCTTGTCTCCTCGATCTTGATAGGTGCCAATGGACCTGCGTTCTCAAACCCCAAACGGATCAGGCGGATCGCCAAAACATTGTCGCCATCTGCACGGATCAACTCCTTGGGGATCGGATAGACCCGAGGCAGGGCTTTTGTCAGATTGCTTTTTAAGCCCATGATCGCAGGATCGACGACGCCCGTGCTACCGATCAACTGACCGTTGACGTAAACCGCGTGGCCGCCGAATATCAGCGGCATGTGCAAAGCAGGGGCGTGGAAGCCGTCGATATCTGCTGCGTCAAGCGGCATCCTGAACCAGACTGCAATGTCAGATACCTCGGCACCCCATTCCGACCATCCACGCTCGGGCATAACCGGCTGTAGCGGCCAGGCGCTGTCGTCGAAGCCTAAGG
>CAYWNJ010000468.1:0-2530 GCA_964459535.1 uncultured Rhodobacterales bacterium | reverse complement strand
AAGGCGCAGGCCAGCGGGGGGCCGAGCGGGACGGCGCAATCAAGCGTCGGGATGATGACCGAGGTCGGGGCGCGCATGGTTGGCCTTTCCGGGTGACGCGGGCTAGATAGCGCAAGGAAACGCCATGGGCGAGAGGAATGGGGCAGATGAGCGAAAGAGCGGTCCTGGAATTGACCGGCGGGGACATGCGCAAGTTCCTGCAGGACCTGGTGACAAACGACCTCGGCGGGCTGGACCGCGGGCTTGTCTACGCCGCGTTGCTGACACCGCAGGGCAAATACCTATTCGACTTTTTCCTCGTTCCGGCGGGCGGTGCCATCCTGATCGACGTGGCCGCAGATCGCGCAGAGGCGCCGGCGCAGCGGCTGGCGATGTACCGACTGCGTGCGGATGTGCAGATCACGGTGCGCGACCGGCAGGTCACGCGCGGCACCGGACCGGCGCCCGACGGAGCCTTCGCCGACCCGCGCCACCCCGCGCTCGGCTGGCGCGCGATCCGGGTGGGGCTGGACAAGCCGGGCGTGCTGCGGATGCAGCTCCAAGCCTTGATCCGTGCGGCAGCGGGGCGGGCGTTGACCGTGATGTTCCCCTTCGTTGCGCAATATGAGGAATATACCCGCGCCCGCGCAGAGGTTGACAAAGCGCTCGAGCGGGAACGGCGCCTTGGCCATGCGCTTCCGTCTGAGATCGAGATTGGCGCGATGCTAGAGACCCCAAGCCTAGCCTTCGCGCCGCGTAAGTTCTTTGAAGAGGTTGGGTTTCTCTCGATTGGGGGCAATGACCTCAAGCAGTTCTTTTTCGCGGCGGATCGCGAGAATGAGCGGGTGCGGCGGCGCTATGATACGCTCAACGTCTCCTTTTTGAGCTTTATTGAGCGGATCGTTGAACGGTGCGGTGAGACGGGAACGCCGCTGAGTTTTTGCGGTGAAGACGCGGGACGTCCGGTAGAGGCGATATGCCTTGCGGCGATTGGGGTACGGACCTTGTCGATGCGTCCGGCCTCGATTGGGCCGGTAAAATCGCTTCTGCGCCGCGTGCCGCTGCCGGATCTGCGAAAGGTGATTGCGGATGCGCGTCATCGGGGCGATATGAATGTTAGGCCCGCCGTGATGGAGTGGCTGCGCGCGCAATAAGGTCTCCAACCTTAGACCTGTGGCACCTGGCGATAGTTCTGATAGCGCCGCCCCGTCAAATCGTAGGGTTGCCTCCGGCAAAACGGGGGGAACGGCGCGGCGGAGCAGTGCTCGTTGCGCAGGAGATATAATCTGGCGATTGAATTTTGATATCAATCTTCAACGGTCTTTGCTTTGCTCAAGCCGACCGAGGGTGGCGCGGTACGCGCCGCCCGTGGGGGCGGTCGGCGCGTTGCCATCCTGCGGATGGCGAGGGGCTAAGCGGATACAGGATCAAAATTCAGTCGTTAGGCTATATTGTGAGAATTCTGTCGCAGAACGTGCTGCCTGGTCGTTTCTGGCGCGACAATCTTGCGCCGCTGCGTCAGGTTTTGCCGCATGACTGCGCCGCGCATAGACTGTTTGCAATATTGCAATTTTGGTCCTGAAATTTTCAGGCAATTGCGCGTGGGTCGGCTTGATGCGATTCATGTCACCATCGCTTATCACGAACGCTTTCGCGAGATGGTGGCCAATCTTGAGCGCTGGAACCGCTGGTTCGAGGCTTATCCCGATCTGATCTTTAAAGGCACCACGGCTGCCGATGTCACTCGCGCTCAGGCCGAGGGGCGCACGGCGGTATTCTTTGGCCTGCAAAACCCAAGTCCCATTGAAGACGATATCGGCCTTGTCGAGATCTGCCATCAACTTGGCATTCGGTTTATGCAGCTGACCTATAACAACCAATCGCTGCTCGCGACCGGGTGTTATGAGCTTGAGGATACCGGCCTGACCCGTATGGGGCGGCAGGTTGTGGCCGAGATGAACCGGGTGGGGCTGGTGATTGACATGTCTCACTCGGCTGAGCGTAGTACGCGCGAGGCGATTGATGCATCGGCGCGCCCTATCGCCATTACCCACGCAAACCCCGCTTGGTGGCACCCCGCGCTGCGCAACAAATCCGACCCTGTGCTGCGGGCGCTGACAGAGCGCGGCGGCATGTTGGGCTTTTCGCTTTATCCGCATCACCTGGCGGGCGGATCAGAATGCCGCCTGGACAGCTTTTGCGCAATGATCGCCGAGGCGGCTGAACGCTATGGGGTGCAGAACCTTGGTTTTGGCTCGGACCTTTGCCAGGATCAGCCGGACCGTGTTGTCGAATGGATGCGTGTCGGGCGTTGGAGCAAAGAGATCGACTATGGCGAAGGCTCTGCGGATGCGCCTGGTTTTCCCGCCATGCCTGCCTGGTTCCAGGACAACAGGCACTGGGACGCCATAGAGGAGGGGTTGGCTCAGGTCGGCTTTGCCAGTTCAGAGGTCGAGGCGCTAATGGGCGGCAATTGGCTGCGCTTCTTTGAAACAAGCTTTGGCCCCGCCTCATGATCGCGCTGCGCCCGCCCTCAGAGGTCATGCGCCTC
>CAYWNJ010000467.1:0-2536 GCA_964459535.1 uncultured Rhodobacterales bacterium | reverse complement strand
CGCCCCCACGGGCGGCGCGTCCCGCGCCACCCTCGGTCGGCTTGAGCGAAGTGGAAACGGTTCACGATTGATATCAAAATTCAGTTGTCAGACTATATCTCCCACGCAACAGGGACCGCCCAGCCGCGCCGTTCCGCCCTCGTTTTGCCGGAGGCAAACCTACGGTTTGGCGTGAGGCTCGATTGCGCCACCCCCCGGAGCGGCGCTATTCGAATGACCGCTGGGTGCCTCTGGTTTAACGTTGAACACTTTAACGGCACAACCTCACGCAGCGCGCAGCGCGTGAAACTCAGCCGCAAATTCGGCAAAGCGCTGCTCTTCAATCGCGCAGCGCATTTGGGCCATCAACTCTTGGTAATAGTGCAAATTATGCCAGGTCAGCAGCATGGAGCTAATGATCTCTTGGCTGCGAAAGACGTGATGCAAATAAGCGCGGCTATACCCCTGACAGGTCGGGCAGGTGCAGCTCTCATCAAGCGGCCTTGGGTCATCCTTATATCGCGCATTTTTGATGTTCAGAACGCCGTGGCGGGTAAAGACCTGCCCCGTTCGGCCCGACCGCGAGGGTAGCACGCAGTCCATCATATCAATCCCGCGCGCGACCGCACCCACAATATCGTCCGGCTTGCCCACGCCCATAAGGTAGCGCGGCTTGTCCCGCGGCAATTGCTCAGGCGCATAGTCAAGGCAGGCAAACATCGCCTCTTGCCCCTCGCCAACCGCAAGCCCACCCACCGCGTAGCCGTCAAACTCAATGGCGCGGAGGGCTTCGGCACTCTCAGCGCGCAGATCTTCCTCAAGCCCACCTTGCTGAATGCCGAACAGCGCATGCCCAGGCCGATCTCCAAACGCATCGCGCGACCGCTGCGCCCAGCGCATCGACAGGCGCATGCTCTCCGCCAGTCGCGCTTTATCCGCAGGCAGCGCCGGGCATTCATCAAAGCACATCACAATGTCCGAGCCCAAGAGCCGCTGAATTTCCATAGATCGTTCGGGGCTAAGCTGATGTTTTGAGCCATCGATATGGCTTTTGAAGGTGACGCCTTCTTCGGTGAGTTTGCGCAAACTAGCCAAGCTCATCACCTGAAAGCCGCCACTATCGGTTAAAATGGGATGCGGCCAATTCATAAAGCTATGGAGCCCGCCGAGGGCAGCAACCCGCTCGGCCGTGGGGCGCAGCATCAGATGATAGGTATTTCCCAGCAGAATATCCGCCCCCGTCTCGCGCACCGAGCCTGGCAGCATCGCCTTGACCGTTGCCGCTGTGCCAACGGGCATAAAGGCGGGCGTGCGAATGTCCCCGCGCGGGGTCGAGATCACCCCGGTCCGCGCGCGCCCATCGGTGGCGTTCAGAGAAAAGGAAAAACGTTTCATAGCGCCTCTCATGCCGCGTGCGCGCTGCGTTGCCAAGAGGTTGTGGTTGGATATGCAAGGCACGTAGGCGCAGAAAACAAGTGATAGGCGGCGGGAAAGCGTGCTATGCTGGTCATCAAAACAACTGATGGAGCACGGTATTGGCCGCAAAAGGATATTGGATCGCACATAACGTTGTTGCCGATGCGGAGGCGTATAAAGCTTATCAAGCGGCCAACGGGCCGATTTTTGCCTCGTACGGCGCACGTTTTTTAGTCCGCGGCGGGGCGCAGGAAAATCCAGAAGGGCAATGGAACGACCGCACCGTCGTGCTTGAGTTCCCGAGCTATGCCGATGCGCTCGCCTGCTATCATTCCGAGGCATATCAGGCGGCCAAGGCCCTGCGCGATCCGATCAGCGAAAGCAATTTGGTCATTGTTGAAGGCTATGCGGGTTAGCGCTTTCTTCACGCTGGCTCTTTTGGCCGACGCAGCATGGGCCTGCGAAGGCGTGCCCATCTGCCAGGTCGACCCGGACACACTCGCCCTCACGCAGATCATCGACTTTGAAGGGCTGCAAGCGGCAATGGGGCCGGGGCATCTGGTGGACGATGTTCTCAGCCTGCCCGGTGCGCGATTTGCTGAGAGGTTTGCCGGTCAAGCCTTGGCCGCGACGGGCGCCTTTGACACGGTGCAGGGCTCTGGCTCGGCCCCTCTCACGCTGCTGCCGGGCGCGCCGGGCGAGACAATGTCGCTGGTCTGGATTTCCGGCACCACGCTGCTAACCGGGTTTGGGCCTGCGGGCTTTCCACGCCGAGACGGGCAAGGCGAAGGCGCGGTAGCGGTGGCCTTTGACACGCCACAACCTGCGCTCTCCTTCGAAATTCGCGGCGGGGAAGGTGGTGCGGCGCAGGTTCAGTTCCTGCGCCAAGACGGCTCCGAGATTACCACACTTCAGCTTACGGGCCTTGGAGAAGGCCCTTTGGGCTTTCTGCGCGCCGAGGGGGTTGCGGATATCGCGGGTATCGTCGTTACAAACAAAGACGCCCAAGGAATTGCCCTGGACAACATCCGTTTCGGGCCACCCGCTCAGATCAGCTAGCGCGTCTTGCAAGTGATCGCGCTGGCTCAGCTTGGTGCGCATTACCTAACGCATCAGACCTTAACCCTTCGTCATCTCGCCC
>CAYWNJ010000466.1:0-2545 GCA_964459535.1 uncultured Rhodobacterales bacterium | reverse complement strand
GGTTCTCGCGCATGCGGCGCTTGGTATACCGTTCGTCATCATCACGGTCACGGCCACTCTGGTAGGGTTTGATCGCTCGCTCACCCGGGCTGCGGCGAATATGGGAGCTGACCCCGTGACAACCTTCTTTCGCGTGCAAATGCCGCTGATCTTGCCAGGTGTGATCTCGGGCGGGCTCTTTGCGTTTATCACTAGCTTTGATGAGGTTGTCGTTGTGCTCTTCGTCGGTTCGGCCAGTCAAAAAACCTTGCCTTGGCAGATGTTTATCGGCCTGCGCGAGCAGATTAGTCCGACAATCCTAGCCGTTGCGACGATCTTGGTTGTCATCTCCATCGCGCTGCTGACAACTGTGGAGATCTTGCGCCGCCGCAGCGAACGTCTGCGCGGGATGTCGCCGGGCTAGGCAAATCGTCTGCGCGGCGCTATATTGGCTATAGATTTGATGACCAGCGCCAAGGAATACCTGTCATGGAATTTTCACGTAGAAAGTCTAAATCTTCGATGTTTGGAACTTTCCTAAAGACAGCGGCGCGGCGCTCAAAGAAAGCAAGCACAAAATCGGAAGATGGCTCCGATCCCGTGGATTTGATCCTGGGTCGACTTAGGGCTGGTCAAGAGTTGAGTATTGAGGAGGCGATAGAGCTCGTGCCAGGCGGCAAAAAAGTCGGTTTGGAGATGGTATATAATATGCAGTCGTTGCAATTGATTGATCTCGATAAGAATGAAGAAGGGCGCGCAATTATTCGTCTAAGCGCTGCTTCGTGATGGAGGCGATTGGCGCCTTAGGTCAATTCATCGCGTATGTTGCCGTTGCGGCGCTCGGTTTACTCGCCGCAGTGGGTGAACTTTGGTCACGCTATAAAGATGACCCATTCGACGCCCTGACGTCTTGGGGTGCTATTCTTTATATGCTCTTCAACATGACCGTCTCGGTTTTGGCGTTCTTCTTACTACGTGAGGTGTTTCCTCTGCGTGAGCCAAACCCCGTAACTCTGTCTAATCTCGTACTTGATGTCTCTATCGCAGGCATCTCGGCAATGGCCTTCTTTCGGTCGAGTATTTTCAGCGTCCGTATAGATGACAAGGAGGTGCCTGTTGGTCCTGCGGCTTTGATTGACATTTTTCGCACTGTTTTGGATCGAGATATCGACCGCGTGCGTGCCGGTCCGCGGGCGACCAATGTCGCGGACATAATGGCCAATGTCAGCTTTTCACGGGCGTATTTGCCGCTTACATCAACAGCGTTGAACCTGTTGCAAAATGTGAGTCCCGACGAGCGGTTGCGGGTCGAAGAAAAGGTGCTTGCGCTGGCCAATCAGACCGGGCGCAACGAGGAAAGTAAAGCGCTTGAGCTTGGTCTGATCCTAGCTGGTACGGTTGGGTTCGATGTTCTAAAGGCCGCGCGCGATACGCTGAAAAACCATATTATGACCGGGACATCCCGAACAGAGCTGGTCAAAAAAGCGGTGCAAACGCTGGGGCCGGATGTTGTGCTTACACAATTGCCTAAAACCTGCTTGGCACTGGATTCGAACCTTTCAGAGGAAGATCAAGCTGCGCTGGGTGACGTGCTTGCGGACAATGATTTAGAGGATGATCCGCCACATATTAAGGCCGTGCACGCTGGTTTCCTCCTTACGCATTATCTCGGGGAACAAGTCTTTGAGGCTGCTGTTGATCTGCTTGCCGAACTCAACAAAGCGGAGACGCAAGAAGAGGGGTAGTGCATAGTCTGGCCCTAGCTGGGCGCAGCCGCGCGCGTATATAACTTCAGAGTAGGCTTTCCTCCGTTGAAGCGTCGAACGGAACCGCCTTGTCCATATTGAATGCAAAGGTGGCGGTTTGGCCCGGCAGTGCGCGCGTATCGGCGCGCATGCGCGCAATCACGCTGCTGCCGCCAAGTTGGGTTGTAACGAAGGTGTCAGAACCCGCGGGCTCTGTCACTGTCACAGGCAGATCAATCATCTGAACCGCTTTGGCGTTCCGATCCGCACCCTCCGGGTCTGTGATCGCTTCGGGCCGAATGCCCAAGAGAATATCTTTGCTCGTTTCTAACGGCTTCGGAAGCTGGAGTGTGATCGGGCCATCTGGCCCCGAAACCACGGCATTCCCGCCCTCAACGGCGGCGGGGATGAGGTTCATCGACGGCGACCCCATAAAGGTTGCCACAAAGACATTCGTCGGCGTGTCATAGATCTCTTTTGGCGTGCCGAGCTGCTGAATATACCCGCCATTCATGACCGCGATGCGGGTTGAGAGCGTCAATGCTTCGATCTGATCATGGGTGACATAAACAATTGTCGTGCCAAGCGATTGGTGCAATTTCTTGATCTCGGTGCGCATATCAACACGCAGCTTGGCATCCAGGTTTGAGAGCGGCTCGTCAAAAAGAAACACATCTGGCGCCCGTACCAGCGCGCGCCCCATCGCGACCCGTTGCCGCTGACCGCCCGAGAGCTGCCCCGGCTTGCGATCAAGCAATTGCTCGATTTGCAAAAGCTGCGCGACATCCTGCATCGCTTTCAGGCGCTCTGGCTTCGGCACG
>CAYWNJ010000465.1:0-2547 GCA_964459535.1 uncultured Rhodobacterales bacterium | reverse complement strand
GAATTGAATCAGCCGATCGACCGACGATCAAGCATGTGTTTTTCAACACAATCGGTTCGGCACGCTTTTCGCTGCATCGCAGCTTAAATCCCCAATCCAGACATTCATGGGCGAACTGACCGCATTGAGTTGTTCTTTAGTTTCAGTGCAGTTGGCTAAGGCCAAATAGGTGTGGAAGAATGATCCTCAGGCCGCTGCTAGCTGATTGCGCTCTTTGTTGTTTTGTGTGTGGCGGCGAGCAAGCGCTGAAAGCTCATTGAGATGTGCGCTTTCTGAATGTTGCCAAGCGCTTCAATATCGCCGATCTCCAAGGCAGATATGATATCTTCAAGTTCGCGGTCGAACATGTAGAACTCTTCGTGAAGGTCCAGTTCCGCAGCTACCGCAGATTTGATCCAAATGCGCTTTGTCCGATAGTACAGGCGTTGGCAAATTTCGCGCAGTGGCTGATTGCCTGTGAGTCTCATCAAAACTTCGAACAGGTCCATGTCTAGCTGCGTGAAGGTTCTTGGTGTGCCCGATTTTGGCATGTCCTTGCTGCGCGCACGCAGGGCGCGGAACTCGTCCATAAGAGCTGTATCGGGGGCGCGAGGAGACAATTCCCGCGTTAGCCCCGCAAGTTCGATTCGAAGGCGGTAGGCCTGCTCGAGTTCCTCCAAATTCGCGTCGGTGACAAAGGTTCCGACGCCATGAACCGATTTGACTAACCCTTCGCCCTCAAGCCTTGCAAGCACCTGCCGAATTGGCGTTCTGCTGGTCCCGAATTCTGTCGCAATTTTCTCCTCGGAGAGACGCTCACCAGGCGGATAGTCCAGAAGGCAAATGCGCTTGCGAATTTCGACGTGAATTCTTGCGTAGCGTTCGCGGACTGCCGCGCCTGGAGCACCTTTTGGAGCTCCGCCGGGAGCGATTTGAACCTCACCCATCGAGCTTCCTTTCCAGCCCGTCCAGCATATCGAGGCACTTCTGCAATTGGTCGAGTGCAAGATACTCGTCCGCCTTGTGGGCCTGTTCAATTGATCCGGGTCCGCAGACAACCGCTTTCATGCCAAGCGACGCGAAAATACCGGCTTCCGTTCCGAAGGGAACGACATCGGTTCGGTTTCCGCCGGTCAATTCCAGAAGAATATCGCGTGCCTCGTTTTCCGTGGCTGGCTCAAGCCCCGCCACTTCGCCCATGATCTGGGTCGTGATCCGTGCCGTTGGGCTGACCTTTTTCATCGCTGGCAGAAGAACCGATGCGACATAATCTTCGATTTCGGTTTTGACGAAGGTAAAGTCCGAGTCCTGGACAGGGCGAAACTCCCACTCGACCCGCGCCTCTTCGGGGATCACGTTATGTGCAAAGCCTCCCGCCAGTGACCCCGTATTGATGGTGGTCCACGGCGGATCAAAAGGGCTGCTGTCCGGCGCACGCGTTTTCAGCGTTTCGCTGAGCTCCAGGAGCCGCGCGACATAGCGCACGGCGTATTCCACTGCGTTCACGCCGCGATCCGGTGCAGATCCGTGTCCGGCAAGCCCATGAAATCGCGTTGTGTACTCGCAGCACCCTTTGTGGCCTTCGATAACCGACATCATCGTCGGCTCGCCGATAATGGCCAAGCGGGGCCGAACTTCGTGTGCTTGCAACCAATCCGCCAGCGCCTGCGCACCCAGACAGCCGATTTCCTCGTCATACGTAAACGCAAAATGCAGGGGTTTCTTCAGGCCCAGCGCTGCGAAGTCTGGTGCCTTCGCCACCACCGCCGCGATGAAACCTTTCATGTCACAGGTGCCACGCCCATAAAGACGTCCGTCCCTTTCGACCATCTTGAAAGGATCGTTGGACCAGTCCTGGCCGTCCACCGGAACCACATCGGAGTGCCCCGACAACACAAGGCCGCCGGGCTCGTCCGGCCCAAGGGTGGCAAAAAGGTTGGCTTTGCGGCTGTCAGGCGACGTCTGGAGATCGACCCGCGCCCCCACATCGCCCAGGCGATCCGCAATGTCGGCGATCAGAGCAAGGTTGCTGTCGGCGGACACGGTGGGATAAGCGATGAAATCGCCCAACACATCGCATGTCTGCTCAAGCGTGGCCACGATCAGTCCTTTACAAAGAGCTTGCGTTCGACACTGCAAAGCGCCTCTGCCGCACCGCTTTCGCGGATAAGAAGTGTTTCTGTCGTTTCCAACCCCCAATCATCCATCCAGAGCCCGGGCATGAAATGGAAGGTCATACCCGGTTTCAGCTCGGTTTCGTCGGTCGGTCGAATGGAATAGGTGCGCTCTCCCCAGTCGGGCGGGTAGGACAGGCCAATGGGATACCCGCAGCGTCCACCCCGGTCGATTCCAACCTTGGCAAGCTCGGCATTCATCGCGCGCGCGACATCGCCAGCGACATTGCCCGCACGCGCCGCGTCGATCCCAGCTTCCAACCCCGCAGTCAGCGCGTTCGATGCGTCCAGCATCTTTTGCGGGGGAGCGCCAAGGAACACGGTCCTGCACAGCGGCGCGTGGTAGCGCCGGTAGCAGCCCGAAAGTTCAAAGAGCGTGCCCTCGCCAGCTTTC
>CAYWNJ010000464.1:0-2547 GCA_964459535.1 uncultured Rhodobacterales bacterium | reverse complement strand
CAACTTCTTCAAGGCTGCAGGATATGAAACCGATTGAACAGGACACGCTCTAAATGGCATGCGAATTTAAAGCGGACCAACCAAAGGTATCATTTGGCGATGGCTGTGGGTCGATTTTCGCACTGCATTTTTCAGTCTTCAGTGCGAAACTTCAGATTGGTGCAGTCCAGTTTGTTAAAGCCGCTGGGTTGTCTTTGGGTCGATATGCCCAACCGCAGCTGGGCATATCCTTCTGTTTCTGCTAATCCGCCGGGTTGGCTGACGAGCCGGCGACCTTGTCGCGCTGTCCATCACGGAACAAAGCCTTGGCAAGTGCGACACACATCAATCCCATCACCATTGTGAAAGGCAATGCTCCGATGATCATCGCATTGCGCAACGCATCCAGCGGATTGTTTTCGCCTGCCGCGATGATGAGTACCCCAATGACCGATGTGAGGATAACACCCCAAATGATCTTGTGTTTGTTGCCAACATCCTGATCGCCGCCGGACATAATCGTGTTCATCACGAGGATGCCAGAGTCAGCGGAGGTGACCAGGAAGGTCATGATCAGAACCACACACATGATGGTGATGGCCGATAGCAATCCACCAGAGATCATCTCGCCAAGCGTCACGAACAGTTTCGCCGTGTTCGAGGCCCCGATAATCGCACCGTCCGCGCCACCTGTAAGCTCCAGGTCAATCGCCGTGCCGCCCAAGATGGTCATCCAGGCAAAGCACACCAATGCAGGCGCAATCACGCAGCCAACGATGAATTCGCGCACCGAGCGGCCCTTAGAAATGCGGGCCAGGAACAAGCCCACAAAGGGCGAAAACGCGATCCACCAAGCCCAATAGAACGTTGTCCAACCAGCCTGCCAACCGAACAAGCGACCTTGCTCACCAGCGGTATAGGCTTGCGCCAGGATCTCCGGGGAGAGTGCGGCTGCTTCGCCTTCCAAGCCGGATACGAAACCGTCATAGCTGCCCCAAGGATTGGTGGCACCTGAACGCAACGCGTCCGCGAACGGCGCGGCTTCTGCTGGAAGCGCTGCATCAAATGCAGCTGAGGATTGCGGGCCATACGCTTCAAAGCTCAACGACAGAAAGTTCAACACGTAATCCACCATCGCAGTGGCATAGGTCGTCATCGCAAACAGGAATGAGCCGAAGATCACAAATGTCAGCAACAGAATGAGCGACAGCACCAGATTGAGGTTGGACAGGTATTTCACCCCACGTCCAACACCGGAGACAGCCGAAATGATGGACAGCCCCATGATGATAACCAAGCCAGCGATCAGTCCGACCGTATTGGGCTTTGGCGCATCTCCTGTCAGGTCCATAATCCATTCCATGCCGGTGATCGCGTAGACCCCGTCGATGAATTGCGAGATGCCGAAGCCAATGGTGACGGACACGCCGAGGATCGTTGCAACAACGCCGAGGACGTCCACGATATGACCAAAAATTCCGTTCATGGCGCGACCAAAGAGTGGTGTCAGCGCAGTGCGGATCGTCAGTGGCATATCCCGGGTATAGGCGTAATAGGCGAGGCTCAGGCCAGTCACCACGTAAATTGCTCAGGCATGAAACCCATAGTGCAGGAATGTGTAGCGGTAACCAGACTGCAACGCATTTTCTGTATTGGCTTCCGCGCTTTGCGCGAGGATGACCGGGTTTGATCCCCATAGCCCCAGTGGCTCGGCGGTTGCAAACACCATCAGGCCTACGCCCAATCCAGCACCAAACATCATCGAGAACCATGAGAAGTTGGAGAATTCCGGAGCTTCACCTGGCGTTCCCATGATCCGTCTCCCCGTGCTGGGAATGAGAGCGACAACGATCAGGAAGAAGAAGAACAGCCCTACAATAATAATGTAGAACTGGTTGAATATCTCCAGAAGCTGCCCGTTGAGGCTGCCCAACGTCCCGTTTGCATTGGCTGGAAAGATCAAGGCCCACAACACGAGGGCAATCATGATGCCCTTCGAGATAAGTGCGATTTCCAAGCTGTGGCCTTCATAAAAGCCCTGCGCTTGCCTCCTGATGTTCAAATCAGTGAATGGTGGTTTTGTTGACATTTAAGGTCCTCCCTTTTCGTTGCGCCGTATATCAATGTCCCACAGCCGGTTGGCGCTTTGGCTGCGGGCTTGTCCTGTTGGTCTCAGTCATTGTCGGTCACGCCTGCACCGGCCCCCAACAAACGGGACGCTTCTGTCGCGGGTGCACAGGTGCGCTGCGCAAATGCGTTCAGTCTCGCCCAGACGTCTGTGCCGACATCGCCGCGCGATTTCGGCGGGGCAAGGGTGTGATCGCCTTGCGCCATGCGGCAATGCAAAGCGCTGGTTCGCGCTGCATTCAATTCGTCGTCAGGTCCCTCAATGTACAGATCGTAGCCATTCGTGGTTGCCTGCACATTGTCCCATGCCACGGTCAGCGGGGCTTTGATGTGCAGGGCGGCCCAGGCGGCAAAAGGGACAACCAGCAAAGGCTGGGTGACATTGCGCATAATTTGCTGCTGATCGACCATCAGGCGATCTGCACAATCATTCAAGGCGAT
>CAYWNJ010000463.1:0-2551 GCA_964459535.1 uncultured Rhodobacterales bacterium | reverse complement strand
GAGGCGCGCGCATCGGGGCAGGGGCAGGTGGTGGATGCGGCCATGGTCGATGGCGCTTCGCTGATGATGTCGTTGTTCCATTCACTGCGTGCGAGCGGGCAATGGAACGCGGCGCGACAGAGCAACTTTCTGGACGGCGCGGCGCATTTTTATGGCACCTATGAAACCTCTGATGGGGGTTATGTGTCCATCGGAGCCATTGAGAAGAAATTTGCAGAAGTGCTCGTAGAACGCGCGGGCCTAGACGCCAGATTTTTGCAAGATCACATGAACCCGAATGCCTGGCCAGCATTGCACGCGGCGTTGCATTCTCTCTTTCTAAGTAAAACGCGGGCACAATGGTGCGAGATTTTGGAAGGCAGCGATGCCTGTTTTGCCCCGGTCTTGCCCTTTTGGGAAGCCCCGGATCATCCACATAATAAGGCGCGGGAGGCCTTCATCGAGATTGATGGGGTTGTCCAACCCGCCCCGGCTCCGCGATTTTCGCGCACTGCGCCAAAGGTCCGCACGAGTGATGAGTTACCGTCGGTAGACCGCCCCATGAGAGGCGCGCGTTGACCCGCTATCATCAGAGGTAAGTTTTTCTGGACATCTCTGTACGGATCGGCCAATTCTGCGCGGAAGGTGTAGATGGACGGGAGGAATGGCTGTGAAATCTCATTACAGAGCGGTGGTGATTGGCGGCGGTGTTGTGGGCACGTCGGTATTGTATCACCTGGCGAAATTTGGCTGGCGTGATGTTTGCTTGATCGAGCGCGATATCTTGACCTGCGGGTCAAGCTGGCATGCTGCGGGCGGCATTCACGCGCTCAATGCAGACCCCAATATCGCGAGCCTTCAAGCCTACACAATTGATCTTCTCAGCGAGATTGAAAAGGAATCGGGCCAATCCATCGGGATGCATATGACGGGCGGGCTCACACTTGCGGGCACGCCGGATCGCTGGGAGTGGCTGCAATCGGCCTATCGGACCTTCCAATCTATCGGCATTCACGATTGCCGCTTGGTCACGCCGCAAGAGGCGGGCGAGCTGTGTCCGATCATGTCAACTGACGGTATCCTTGGGGGGATGTGGGCAGACCGCGAGGGCTATGTTGACACCACCGGCACCGTGCATGCCTATGCAGTTGCGGCCAAGAAGCATGGCGCGGAAGTGATCGAACATAACCGCGTGCTTGAGCTGAACCAAACCGCCGATGGTTGGGAGGTGGTGACTGAAAAAGGCACCATTCAGACCGAGCATGTGATCAATGCCGCCGGGCTCTGGGCCAAGCAGGTAGGCCGGATGGCGGGGATCGAGCTGCCTGTCTCGCCGCTTAATCACCATTACCTGATCTCGGATACGATCCCAAAGCTTGAAGAGATTGACTTCGAGGTGCCGATGACGGTGGATCTCGAAGGGTTCACCTATATGCGCCAGGACCAGAAGGGCATCTTGCTGGGCATTTACGAGATTGACCACGAGCATTGGATGATGGATGGCGCGCCCTGGGATTACGGGATGCAGCTGCAACAAGAGGACCCAGATCGGATCGAAAAAGAGCTGACGCTCGGTTTTGAGCGCTATCCCGATTTGCAGAATGTTGGGGTCAAGACCTGGGTCAACGGCGCGTTCACCTTCTCTCCGGATGGCAATCCTTTGGTTGGTCCGGTGCGCGGCAAGCCTGGCTATTGGTGCGCCTGCGCGGTCATGGCGGGCTTTTTGCAAGGGGGCGGCGTTGGCAAGTCTTTGGCCGAATGGATGATCCATGGCGAGCCCGAAGCCGATGTCTTTGGCATGGATGTGGCCCGCTATGGCGATTATGCGCAGAACAAGCGGTTCATCAAAGAAACCACCGGCCAGTTCTATACGCGCCGCTTCGTGATGACCTATCCCAATGAGCAGCTTCCTGCTGGGCGCCCGCTGAAAAAAGCACCCGCCTATAGCGCGATGACCGAAGCCGGGTGCCAATGGGGCGTCAGCTGGGGGCTGGAAACACCGCTCTATTTCGCGCCTTCAAAGGATTTTCAGGAAACGCCAACGCTCAAGCGCTCAAACGCATTCGAGATTGTGGCCGAGGAATGTAAAGCCACGCGGGAGGCGGTTGGACTTCTCGATATTTCTGGCTTCTCTCGCTTTGAGGTGTCAGGCGCTGGGGCGGAAGCATGGCTAGATCACATCATGGCCAGCAAACTGCCAGGGCCTGGGCGCGCGCGGCTTGCGCCGATGCTCAGCCCCGAGGGTAAGATGAAGGGCGATCTAACGGTCTTTAACTGGGGCGATGGCACCTGGTGGATCATGGGCAGCTATTACTTGCGCGCCTGGCATATGCGCTGGTTCGAAAGCTACATGGGCCAAGACGTCACGGTGCGGGATGTTTCGGATGCAATGGTTGGCTTTAGCCTTTCCGGCCCTAACAGTCGCAAGGTTTTGGAAACGCTTACCGACGGTCAAATCGGTGCGCTGCCCTTCATGGGTTGCGGCACCTTCGATATCGGGATGCTTCGGGTTACGGTTGGGCGGCTCTCGGTGGCCGGAGAGCTGGGCTATGAAATCCACTGCTCTGCGGCT
>CAYWNJ010000462.1:1516-2559 GCA_964459535.1 uncultured Rhodobacterales bacterium | reverse complement strand
GTGAAGGGCGATGCGATTGCCGGGCTTTTGATCATTATCCTGAATTTGACGGCAGGGCTGATCATGGGGCTAGCGGTGCACGGTATGCCGCTGGCCAATGCGTTTGAAACCTATGCCATCTTGACGGTGGGCGATGGGCTTGTCTCTCAGATCCCAGCGGTCATTATCTCGATTGCCTCTGCGCTCTTGTTAGCCCGTGGCGGCGCGCAGGGTGCCACGGACCTCGCGGTGTTCTCGCAACTTGGCCGCCACCCGCTGGCCATCGCGACGGTCGCAGTGTTGATGGCTGTTTTCGCACTTTTTCCAGGTATGCCCTTTGCGCCCTTTATCGCGGGGGGCGCAGCCTTGGGGGTTGCCGCCTATATGCTGCACCGCAAGCAACAAGCGGAAGAGCTGAGCATGGAAAGCGTACCTGTACTGGACCCTATCGAGACAGAAAAACCGCTTGGAGATGTTCTTGAGCTAGATGATATCCACGTCGAATTCGCCTCGGATCTGGTCAACATGGTTCTTGATCCCGGCACGGGGCTCGATGCGCGGATCGCGAATATGCGCACCCATGTCGCCAAAAGCTTTGGCCTCGTTTTGCCGGAGATTCGCCTGACCGACCATCCTGGCCTCCCGTCGGGCACCTATGTTTTGCGCATTCAGGGGATTGAGCAAGCGCGGGGCGTCCTGCACTCGAATCATGTGCTTGCCCTTTCGGTCGAGGATACGTCCGCGCTGCCCAGCGGAGAAGACACGAATGAGCCTGTCTATGGTGCGCCAGCTCGTTGGATTGATGAGAAAGACCAGGAAAAAGCGGCGCTGGCAGGCGCGACAGTCGTCACACCAACCGAGGTTTTGGCCACGCATTTGCTGGAGATCATCAAGCGAAACTTCAGCCGCCTCTTGACGCTGAAGTCTTTGCGCAGACTGCTCAGCGAGATGGTGAACCTGACCGACGCAGCGCGCGCCGATGCTAATCGTAAAATGCTGGATGAGCTTATTCCCGACAAGGTTCCGGTCGATGTCCTGCATGCGGTGCTGCGCCTTTTGCTGGA
>CAYWNJ010000462.1:0-1489 GCA_964459535.1 uncultured Rhodobacterales bacterium | reverse complement strand
CTGCCGCTGATTTTGGAGGCAACCGCCGAAGCACGCGGGCAAAACGCGCTGCCCGAGGCGATTTGCGAGCATGTCCGGCAGCGGCTGGGTTTCCAACTTGTCGCCGAAATTCGCCGCCCCGACGGGACCGTGCCGTTGATCCAGTTGGCCCCCGAGTGGGAGGATAATTTTGCAACCTATCAAATAGAGGCGGATCGCGGGCTCGACATTGCTTTGCCGCCTGAACTCTTTAACCAGCTTGCGGATAATGTGAGCGAAAAACTGCAAGATGCGACAGAAAACGGCATAAATGCCGCTATTGTCACCAATACCAAGCGCCGCCGCTTTGTCCGTACTGTGCTGCGCGCGCGCGGTATCTCTAACCCGGTGCTCAGCTTTGAAGAGATTGGCATTGATACGCGCCCGTCCCTTGTCGGGGTGGTTGCCGCCTAATGGAAGTTCTCCAAGAATTGCTGCCGTTTATCAGTGCGCAGCTCTGGCACAGTTTTGTGGTTTTCCTGCGTGTCAGCGCGATGGTGTCGCTCTTACCCGCCTTTGGCGAGAGAACGGTGCCGGTGCGCATAAAGCTCGCGATTGCCCTTGCGTTTACGCTGATCGTGTTGCCTGCCGTGCCGCCAACCGCAAATGTGCAACCCTTTGAAAATCTATTCTGGCTTGTCGCCAGCGAGACCCTCGCGGGGCTCATGCTCGGGCTCGGGATCCGCATCTTTATCCTCGCGCTGCAAACCGCCGGTATGATTGCCGCGCAATCCACCTCGCTCTCGCAACTCTTGGGCGGCGCTGCGGTCGAGCCCTTGGCGGCGGTGGGCTATATTCTGGTGGTCGGTGCCTTGGCACTCGCGGTAATGACTGGGCTGCATATCAAAGCGGCCCAGCTTGTCATATTCTCCTACGAGGTGATCCCGATGGGCGTGTTGGCCGGGGCGGCGGACGTGTCGCGCTGGGGCGTTGCGCAAGTCAGCCGCGCCTTCTCGCTGGCCTTCACCCTCGCCGCGCCGTTTGTGCTGATCTCGATCATCTATAACTTGGCGCTTGGTGCGATCAACAAGGCCATGCCGCAGTTGATGGTCGCCTTTGTCGGCGCGCCGGTCATTACCGCCGCAGGCTTGCTGGTTCTCTGCTTTGCAAGCCCGCTGATTCTGACCGTTTGGATGCAGTCGGTTGATGCCTTCTTCGCCAGACCGTTTGAGATTGTGCGATGAACGCGCAATCTGACGACGATACAGATAAGTCCTTTGAGCCGACCCAGAAAAAGCTTGAGGACGCGCGGCGCAAGGGCGACATTCCCCGCTTTGTCGATCTGCAAGCAACGGCGGCCTATGCCGGGCTAACCCTAAGCCTCTTGGTTTTCGGCTTTTCAACCACCATTGGCCTGGGCAGCGCGATGATGGTCCTGATTGATCAAGCCGATGCCTTGTCAGAGCAGCTCGTCCATGAGGCCGGATCCGCTGTTATGGGCGGGATATTGGGATCCATGATCCTCAACATC
>CAYWNJ010000461.1:0-2567 GCA_964459535.1 uncultured Rhodobacterales bacterium | reverse complement strand
CCCAGTCTGTCCGAATGTCACCGTTTGGCGTCTCGACAATCCAACTCCCGTCCGGCTGTGGCGTCGTGGCGGTCACGGGCGTGAAGCGATGGATCTCGGCTCCGCGCTGCTTGGCCCCAAGTGCATAAGCGTTGGTCACACCCGACGGGTCAACATTGCCGCCCGATGGCTCCCACATGATGCACTTAATACCCTCGAAGTTGACCAGCGGGTGCAGCCGCTCGGCCTCATCCCGGTCGATCTCGTGAAATTCCATGCCGTAAAGGCGGCCCTTGGCCTCTTGCAAGCGTAGCTGATGCACCCGCTCTTGGGTTTGTGCCAGATAGAGCGAGCCAGGTTGGAAGACGCCGCAAGATTGGCCCGTCTCTTCCTCCAAGCTGTTATAAAGGTTCATCGTATAGTGCTGGATGCGCGAGATATTGGCGCTGTCATGCAGCCCGTGAATGCCCGCCGCCGCATGCCAGGTTGAGCCCGAGGTTAGCTCATCCCGCTCAAGCAGGACGACATCGGTCCAACCAAGCTTAGTCAAATGATAGAGGATCGAACACCCGATCACTCCACCGCCGATCACAACGGCCTGGGCATGTGTGTGCATAGTTTCTCCCCCTATCTTTTTATCTGCAGCATGCACTTGCACACGCGGATAAAATGTCGCTTTTCGACATCGTGTGGCCTAGCAGCGCCAAAGGCTTTCTTTCAACCTAGGCCATCTGAGCACATTTCCAGCCGACCCATGGTGTTTCGCGATCGGCTAGAATGATTGAGTGTCGACAATGTCCTGCACCAGCGGCGCAAGAGGTCTTTTCCGTGGAGCTAAAGATTGCGCCCAGAGGCATATGGTAAACTAGTGCGCTTTCAGTCAAACCTCTCCTCGTTGCTGCACAATAGCGACACATGGCTGTAACAGATCCGAAAGGGGACGCAGTATGAGTTCGGTAGATGTGACGAAATGGATTGCGACGGCGATCCAGCTCGTCGGCTATGGATTGACTGGATTAAATATAACGCCCTGGAATGTCTACGCCTTCTTTGCTGGGATCGTTCTTTGGTTTGCAGTCGGGGTCATGTGGAAAGACCGCGCGATTATGATCGTACATCTTGGCGCTTTTGTGTCGCTATTGGGCGGCTACCTAAATGCTTGACAGGGATATCAGTTGGTAAAAACCTCGCCGTAAATGAAAGGGGCTGTTCAAATGCAAACCACCCGCGCGCTTATTATCGGAGGCGGTGTTGTCGGCGCCTCGGTGCTTTACCACCTGACTAAGCTCGGTTGGTCGGATGTTATGCTGGTCGAACGGTCCGAGTTGACCTCGGGGTCAACTTGGCACGCGGCGGGCGGGTTCCACACGCTCAACGGTGATACCAATATGGCAGCGCTGCAAGGCTATACGATTAAGCTCTATAAGGAGCTTGAAGAGATTACGGGGCTCTCTTGCGGGTTGCATCACGTCGGCGGGGTGACGCTGGCGGATAATCAAGATCGGTTTGACATGCTGCTCGCCGAGCGGGCCAAACATCGCTTTATGGGGCTGGAGACGCAGATCGTCACGCCCGAAGAGATCAAAAAGATCGCGCCGGTCACGAATATCGACGGAATTATTGGCGGGCTTTATGACCCGCTGGATGGGCATCTTGACCCCTCGGGGACAACCCATGCCTACGCCAAGGCCGCGCGGATGGGCGGGGCCACGATCCAAACCCACACGATGGTGCACGAGACGAACCCGCGCCCTGACGGCACTTGGGAGGTTGTCACCGACAAGGGCGTGATCCACGCCGAGCATGTGATCAACGCGGCAGGCCTTTGGGCGCGCGAGGTGGGGGCGATGGCCGGGGTTTACTTCCCGTTGCACCCGATGGAGCACCAATATCTTGTGACCGAAGAGGTGCCGCTGATCGCCGACATCATCGCGGGCGGGGCAGAGCACCCTCATGTGATGGACCCGGCGGGCGAGAGCTATTTGCGCCAGGAAGGGCGGGGCCTTTGCATCGGGTTTTACGAACAAACCTGCCGCCCTTGGGCCGTGGGTGGCACGCCTTGGAGCTTTGGCCATGAGCTTTTGCCCGATGATTTTGACAAGATCGAAGCCTCGATTGCTTTTGCTTACAAGCGCTTTCCCGCGCTGGAGCAGGCAGGTATCAAATCGGTGATCCACGGACCGTTTACCTTTGCCCCTGACGGCAATCCGCTGGTGGGACCGGTGCCGGGACTGCGCAATTATTGGGCCGCTTGCGGTGTGATGGCCGGCTTTAGTCAAGGGGGCGGTGTGGGTCTAACGCTCGCGCAGTGGATGGTTGAGGGCGAACCCGAGCGCGACGTCTTCGCCATGGATGTCGCGCGTTTTGGCGATTGGATCAGCCCTGGCTACACGCTGCCAAAAGTCATTGAAAACTATCAAAAACGCTTCTCGGTTGCCTATCCGAACGAGGAACTGCCCGCTGCGCGTCCGAACCGGACCACGCCGATGTATGATATCTTCAGCGCGATGGGCGCTGTTTGGGGCCAGCAATATGGGCTCGAAGTTGTAAACTACTTTGCCCAGGGCGATGAGCCGCGTGTTGAAACG
>CAYWNJ010000460.1:0-2570 GCA_964459535.1 uncultured Rhodobacterales bacterium | reverse complement strand
CTGCCTGTATGGTCGATACGTTGCAAATGTGGTGGTTCCGTGCCCTCAAGCATGGTGTGAACGGCCAAATCGGCGCTAACCGTTGCCTCGATCGTGCGATCACTTTCCGTCTCTACAATCACATCCCACGGGATGCCGGCGGCATCCAAGCGCTCAACAACGCGCGGGCGAAAGGTACAATGCCGGCCAAAAGCCAATTTCAACGGACGCTGCCGCCAAGCCGAGCCATCCGGCGCCCCAATCCAGCACAGCGGTTTGGTGCAGAGGGTCTCTGCCCCCGCCTCACTCCCAGTTTCGGTTGTCAAGATAATCTCACAGGCGCCGCGAGCAAATTGAGCTTTCAACGCTTTGGTATAGGACGAGATCAATTGCACTTGCACACGCGGATAGGCCGCGTTGAACTGCTTTAGGACAAGCGGGATCGCCGGATACACGATGTCATGCGGCACGCCCAGCGTGATCGTGCCTTCATAAGCCTGATCGGTCAGGCGCGTAATCACCTCGTCATTTAACGACACCATGCGCCGGGCATAGACCAAGAGCTGCTCCCCCGATGCTGTCAGCGCAATACTGCGTCCCGACCGGTCAAACAGCGCAACACCCAACATCTCTTCCAGACGCTTCAGCTGCATGGAAACCGCTGACTGGGTAAGGTGCAAAAAACCAGCGGCGCGCGTCACGCCGCCCGCCTCGGCAACCGCCACAAAAGAGCGGAGCGTGGTGACATCAAGATTTCTCATCACAGATCCTTATATATTAAAGCACAAACATTCGTTTGAAGAATATCTCAGGTTTTGCCAAATACATCAACAGAAATGATTGATGCGCAGAGATGCATCACAGATGTGAAAGGAGATACAAATGACCACTTGGATCAAATCAGGCTTCCTCTTCGCCCCTCAGTCTCGCAAATCTGTATCGCTGAGCGGCTTGATCGGCCTCTGGCGCTCGCGCCGGGCGCTTGCCGCGCTCGACCGGGCTGCGCTTGAGGATATCGGTCTCAGCGCCGGTGATGCACAGCGCGAAGCGCGGCGGCCAATTTGGGATGTCCCGACACATTGGCGTGCCTAAAGATTGATGCACGCTTCTTGTCAGAAAACTCTTGAAAGAGAGGGGCCATATCCCGATATTCCAGATACCCGCTCGCGTGCTTCGGCGCGCGGGCTTTGTTAATCTGGAGGTCCTTATGGCTGAACTCAACACGATCCGGACCAGCGCAGGCGCGCGCGTGGCCGCGATTGACGAAGGTTTGCGCGCACATATGAACAAAGTTTACGGCACGATGTCTGTCGGGATGTTGATCACCTTTGCTGTGGCATGGGCGATTGGCTCGAATGACACGCTGCTCAGCATCTTTCGCGATCCCTTAACCCTGCGTCCGAATATTCTGGGCTGGATCGCCATGTTCCTGCCGCTTGGCATGATTTTTGGATTTGGTGCGGTCATGCGGCGCGCATCAGCAGCCGGGGCCCGTCTCTTCTTCTTTGCCTTCGCGGCGGCGATGGGTTTGTCCCTATCCTATATTTTCGCGGCCTTTACCGGCATGTCCATTGCGCAGACCTTCCTGGTGACTGCGATTGCATTCGCCGGGCTGAGCCTATGGGGCTACACAACCAAGCGTGACATCTCGGGCTGGGGTAGCTTTCTGATCATGGGTGTGATCGGCCTATTCGTTGCGATGATCATCAATATCTTCTTGGGCTCTCCTGCGGTTATGTTCGCGATTTCGATCATTGGTGTGCTGATCTTTGCGGGGCTTACCGCCTATGACACGCAGAACATCAAGAACGAGTATATCGCCCATGCGCATCATGGGGATACGGAGTGGCTTGAAAAGTCCGGGATTCACGGGGCGCTGAACCTCTATCTCGACTTTATCAACATGTTCCAGTTCTTGCTGATGTTCTTAGGCTCGCAAGAATAGGGACGCCTGCTACAAAAACCAAAAGGCCGGTCATTGGACCGGCCTTTTTTGTTTCTGTCATACCCGTGCGAAGAAAAGCGCGCAGGCGTGTGCCTACTTTATTTTGCCTTCTTTATATTCGACATGTTTGCGGGCAACCGGGTCGAATTTGCGGATCGACATTTTCTCGGTCATTGTGCGGGCGTTTTTCTTGGTCACGTAGAAATGCCCTGTGCCCGCTGTCGAGTTCAAGCGGATCTTAATGGTTGTTGGCTTGGCCATGTCCTATCTCCTGCTACAGCAGCAGTGCTGCGCGAAATTCTGAAGCCCTGCTTCTAACGGCGCATGCGGCGCTGTCAACTGAAAACAAAAGCGCACGGAGGATCTGTAAGCCGGATTCTGTCATAGGCAGTAGACCACCCGAGACGATCATTCATCTGGAACGCGGGTCACCCCACGCCCTCAAGCTGCCAACCCGGACCTGCTGGGGCAAAAGCGGCCCCGCCTGACGGCGCGCGGTCCCTATTTGGCATTGCTCCCGGTGGGGCTTGCCGTGCCGGTCCGGTTGCCCGTCCCGCGGTGGGCTCTTACCCCACCGTTTCACCCTTACTCGTAGCGGTTCGCACGCGAACCGCAGAGCGGTCTGTTCTCTGTGGCGCTTTCCCTC
>CAYWNJ010000459.1:0-2574 GCA_964459535.1 uncultured Rhodobacterales bacterium | reverse complement strand
GCGCGCTGCCATCCTGCGGATGGCTAGGGGCTAAGCGGATACAAAATCAAAATTAGGCCGTCAGGCTATAGGTTCGAGAAAAGAGACCTTATAGCGTTTCGGTTTAAATCTGAGACATCATTGGCCGGAAGCAGACATTGCCACAAAGCACAGAGCCGGGCGAAAGCCAGGCCGCGGGATGGCGATTGCCACCTAAGTTCTGCGCGATTTATATCAGCAACCGTGGCGCGACATCCGAGCGAAGCACCAAGCTTAGCCCAAAAGCCAGCCCGGGGGGCGGTCTGGCTTTCGCCCGGCGGCCTGCGGCCTTGACTCCGGGCGGGGTGCTTTGCGGCAATGTCTGCTTCCGGCCAATTGTGCCTCAGGTTTAAACCGAAACGCTATAAGTTCAAAATCAGGCATTTCAGGATCTAAGCCAGCGCAAAGCCAAATCTTAAGCTACAGCCTGGCAAGGGCCGCGCATCCATAGAGTGCAGCGGCATCATCAACCACGAGGCTGACAGGAACAGCCTTGAACTGCACGTTCAAAGGATCGCGCCTCTCAAAACCTTCAAGAAACCCACGTCTACCCGCCCGGCTTTCCATAAGAGCCCGTGATAGGCCACCATTCAGGATGATCCCGCCGAGCGGTAGGTAGTGATAAAGCAGCTGCGTGGCAAAGATTCCAAGTGCTTTTCCCATCAGCGCCAGGCTTTCTGGTGCCTCGGTGACAATCTCTTGGGTGGTCTGACGGAGACCCGTCCTGGCGGCGTGAAGATCCTGCAAACCCCGGCCAGAAAACAGGGCCTCGACGGTATCGAATGGCACTTTGCCAAGCTGCGCAGCCAGCCAATCCGAGATAATAGCGGGCAAGCTCGCATGGCCAAGCTCAGCCCGCATCACTGCCTCCCCAACACGGAGGCTGATGTTAAAGCCGGTGCCCACACCAACGACCAAATGTTGCCCTGAGGCGTTTGCGCTGCCATCGATGATAGGGTGTAAAGCCGCATCTGGTAGCTTGCCAAGGGCATGCCCAACCGCTTCCAGATCGTTGACAAGGCGCGCCCGCAGACCAAAGCCATCGGCATCGAAATGCCAATCCCGGTTGGTCAGCGTGGCATGCCGCCCCGTCACAGGTCCGGCAATGGCGATACAAAGCCCTTCTGCATTTGCAGGATCAAATGCCGCGAGCACCTGTGTGAAGTCGGGGTAGGCGTCGTTCTGAAACCAGCGAATAGAAGCGCGATCAAGAGCGCCCGCGCGCGCCCAAGCCATCCGCGTATTGGTGCCGCCAACATCTGCCAAGACCCAATCGCTCAACTCATCCCCGCCCTCTGGTTCGTTTCGCTCAACTAAAATGCGCCTTAAACGCACGATACTGGATGCCTACGCGCCACTTTAGATGAGTGCGCACGCTGTCTCAATCGGACGAGGCGCGCTGAGCTAGTTTGATCGCGATGATCTCGGCCATCGCTTTAGACTGATGGCCGGGCGTCATGCCGCCAATACCGATACGCTTGCCCATGCGCCACCAAAGCCCCGGTTGCCAAACCGCTTTGCTTGGCGCGCTGGCATAAAGCAAAAACCCATTGGACGGTTTGAACGCAAAAAACCCTCGGTCAATCTGCACGATATCCGCGACCGTGACCAGGCGGGCGCCAGAGCTATCTCGTATCTCGTGATCGGTCAGCTCAAGTATCAGCGCCGTGGCGTGATACATGCGCCGCGCAAGCCAAAGGGATCCCAGCCCGAGCAGTAGCAAAAAGGCCTGCCAACCAAGCGCGGGCGGGCGCGCGAACGCGACCCAGATCAGCAAGCCCCCCAGAAACGCCATCGAAAGCACCCCAAGCCATCGACGCCCCGGAGAGGCTTGGATGGTCGCAAGGACCGGCTCCTCGCTCATCGTGCGGGAACCACTTCGTAGCCGGGCTCCTCGGGTTCGTCATCAACCATCTCGGGCGGAAAGCCCGGCGCGGTCACGTCGAGCCCCGTCGCCTCTTCCAGCCGCTTGATAATGTTGGGGGACAGCTCGCGCTGGCCAAAGCGTGCGATGCCGTCTTTGAAGATATCAATCAGCAAAGGGTTCAGCTCAAGCGGCACGCCTGCGCGGTCCGCCACGTCTTGGAAGAGGCCAATGTCTTTTGCGACCAAATCCATGGTGAACGAGATATCGCGGCTGCCGTTCAAAATGACCTGACCTTCGGTCTCGTGCACAAAGGAGGTCCCCGAGCTGATCGCCATGGCCTCGTAAGCTGTGCCCAAATCCATGCCTGCCGCTTTGGCGACGGTGAGAGCCTCTGCCACACTCACCAGGTTCGCCGTTGCGAGGTAGTTGGTTAGGACCTTCAGCACCGAGGCCGAGCCTAGATCACCTGTATGCAGCACCCGCCGCCCCATCGTGGTCAGCAATGGCAAGATCCGTTCAAATGTCGCCCGGTCACAGCCTGCAAAGATCGAGATATTGCCAGTAGCCGCGCGGTGGCACCCACCAGAGACAGGACAGTCCACCGCTGCCCCACCGCGCTCCATCACCAGCGCACCGAGGCGCTTGACCTCTGCCTCGTCGGTTGTCGACATCTCCATCCAGATTTTACC
>CAYWNJ010000458.1:0-2580 GCA_964459535.1 uncultured Rhodobacterales bacterium | reverse complement strand
TCAAGCGTGGCCTCCGCGACCAAAACCCCGACCGGTGTCTCACCAAAGTCAGGATGGGGTACGCCGATGACAGCGCTTTCCAGTACACCCGGTTGTGCATCCAGGACGAGTTCAATTTCTTTGGGATAGATATTGTACCCGCCGGAGATGATCAGATCTTTGCCCCGTCCGACAATGGTGACATACCCGTCTTCTGTTTGTGTGCCGAGATCGCCGGTAATGAAAAAACCATTTGGGCGGAGTTCTTCCTTGGTTTTCTCGGGCATTTGCCAATAGCCCTGGAAAACATTTGGCCCGCGTATTTCGATCACCCCGACCTCGCCAGCCGGCAAAGTATTTCCGCTAGCGTCGCAGATCTTGAGCTCGATATCCGGCAAAGGTCGTCCGACCGTGCCCGCCCGGCGCTCGCCCTCATATGGATTTGAGGTGTTCATGTTTGTTTCGGTCATGCCGTAGCGCTCAAGGATCCGGTGGCCGGTTCGCGCCTCAAACGCTTCATGCGTTGCGGCGAGGAGGGGCGCACTGCCAGAGATAAAGAGGCGCATATGGGCGCCTAAAGACCTGTCAAAGCGCGGATCCTCAAGCAAACGGGTATAGAATGTCGGCACGCCCATCATGGTTGTGGCCCTAGGTAGGGCGTCTAGCACGGCATCCGTCGAAAATTTGGGCAAATAGATCATGGAGGCGCCAGCACAGAGCGTAACATTTGTCGCGACAAACAGCCCATGCGTATGGAAGACTGGCAGCGCATGAAGCAATATATCTGTCTCCGTGAACTGCCAGATTTGTGTGAGTGCCTGCGCATTCGACAAAAGGTTGCGCTGGCTTAGCATTGCCCCTTTTGATCGCCCTGTTGTGCCGGAGGTATATAAGAGTGCTGCCAGGTCATCAGGGTCGCGGGGCACTGTTTCAAAGGATTGAGACATCTGCGCAGCGGCGGCGGTCAGGCTTCCGTGTCCCTGAAGGTCAAGCGTCATAAGGGACACATTTTCAGCAGCTGCGTGCATTTCAGCTTCGCGCTTGGGGTCGCAGATAAAGAGCTTTGCCCCGGAGTCTTTCACAAAATACGTCACCTCCGACGCGGTATAGGCTGTGTTGAGCGGCAAAAAGACAACCCCGCTTTGCGCGCAGGCGGCATAGACGGCAAGCGCTTCGGGAGATTTGTCGACTTGCAGGGCAAGGCGATCCCCAGGCGCGAGCCCAGCATCCATCAATACATGTGCAATTTGCGCTGCAAGCTGCAAAAAACCGTCAAAACTCAGCGCTTCTCGGCCCGGCAGGTGCAGGAAGGGCGATTGCACGCCTGCGTGTTTGCCAAAGAGCGTGTCGTAAAGCGGATTTATCATAAGCGCCTCCCTTGCATCTCTGCTACCGATGTCTATGCGCGGAATGCAAGGTGGCATTCAAGCATTGCGACTACCAAGGAATGCGCACGCCGGCATAGTCAAAGAACTGACCTGTATGCGCAGCGTTCAAGCTGTCCATGGTGTCCAGCAGCCGTGCCGCCGCAAGATCGGGGGCAACAGCCGGATGGCGGGCCAGATAAGCGCGGGTAAAATCGGTCTCCACTGTGCCCGGATGCAGAGCGACGACAGACGCCTGCTTGTGTGTGCGTGCTAGTTCAATGGCGACCGTGTGCATGATCTGGTTCAAGGCCGCCTTTGCCGCGCGATAGCTGACCCACCCCCCCAAGCGGTTATCTTCGATTGAGCCAACGCGGGCCGACAGCGCAACAAACAAGCCAGGGCGGTCCCTTGGGAGCAAGCGATGGGCATGCGACAAAACCAGCGCCGGGCCAATGGCGTTAACCGCGAATTGATCGGACATCCCGGTGGCACTCAGGGCCTTAATGGTCTTCTCAGGCTTCGCACCGTCAACTTCAAGCGCGCCGGTGGCCATGATCACGCGATCAAAGGGGCCGAGCGCTTCGAGATGTCTTGCAACGGCGCGTTCATCGGTGATGTCAAAGCCGTCCTTTGACCGGGATAGAGGTGTAACCTTGTCCCCGCGGGCCCGATGCGCAGATGCAAGCGCGCGGCCAATCCCTCCAGAGGCACCTATGATCAGAACGTCTCTCATATCGCAATCTTAGAGCTGTGGGCGCTGCGATCCAGCCTCACTCTGTTAGAAATATGCGTGTTACGACTGATCCACCCTTTCCAAACGCAAAGCGGCCTGTATAACGCTTCTTATGAAGATCGGCGCACATATCCCCACCGCAGGCTGTGGCTTGCTTTGCGCCTTACTGCTCCTAACCGGCCTCTGAGCGTGCCTTTTGGCGCGACCGCTCAGAGGATGGACACCGCGCCCCGGCATTAGGACAGACCAAGGATCCCCAAGATGAACACTGACAAGAACCGCGTTGTTATTTTTGACACAACATTGCGTGACGGCGAACAATCCCCCGGCGCAACTATGACGCATACCGAGAAGCTCGAAATCGCGCAGCTTTTGGACGAGATGGGCGTAGATATTATCGAAGCAGGCTTTCCCATCGCGTCGGATGGCGACTTTGCCGCGGTAACAGAGATCGCAAAGCAATCGCAAAACGCGGTAATCTGTGGGCTTGCGCGGGCGCAA
>CAYWNJ010000457.1:0-2583 GCA_964459535.1 uncultured Rhodobacterales bacterium | reverse complement strand
CAAGAGGCGCGTGACGAAAATCGCCGTAAAGACCGAGGTCAGAATCCCGAGGCCGAGCGTAATAGCAAAGCCGCGCACCGGACCCGAGCCCATAGCAAAAAGGATCACCGCCGTAATAAAGGTCGTCACGTTGGCGTCCAGAATCGCCGACAGCGCCTTTTCATAGCCCAGCTCAATCGCCCGCGCCGGGCCTTTTGCGGTCTTAAGCTCTTCGCGAATACGCTCGAAAATTAGCACATTCGCATCGACGGCCATGCCAACGGTCAGCACAATCCCAGCGATACCCGGCAAGGTCAGCGTTGCGCCAATCAGGCTGAGCAGGCCAAAAATGAGACCGATATTGATGATCAACGCGACATTCGCAAAAAGGCCAAAGCGCCCATAGCTCAACGCCATAAAGACCAGCACCGCTGCAAAGGCCACCAAAGTCGCAACCTTACCCGCGTCAATGCTGTCTTGGCCCAGCTCGGGGCCAATTGTGCGCTCTTCTAGAAAGGTCAGCTCGGCAGGCAGTGCCCCGGCGCGCAAGAGCACAGCCAAGCGCGTTGACTCTTCGATGCTAAAATTGCCGGTGATAATCCCCGAACCGCCGGGGATATAGCTCTGAATAACCGGGGCGCTCACCACTTCTTTGTCAAGAACAATGGCAAAGGGACTGCCGATATTCTCTGCCGTGAAATCTCCGAATTTGCGCGCGCCTGAGGTGTTAAAGCGAAAATTCACCGCAGGCCGTCCGCTATCATCAAAGGTCGGCTGCGCATCAACCAACGCTTCGCCCGTCACCACCGGCGCCTCTTCAAGGATATAAAAGACGCCTGTCTCATCTAGCGAAGGGAGCAAGATATTCCCAATCCCCGGGCGGGCCTGGCTATCCCCCGTCCGGTTCACCACCGCATGAAAGGTCAGTTGCGCTGTCGTGCCGATAATCTCCTTAAGCTCCGCCGCCGAGCCGATGCCCGGCACCTGGATCAAGATCCGATCCGCCCCTTGGCGCTGGATCGTTGGCTCGCGCGTGCCGACCTCGTCAATCCGGCGGCGGACAATCTCAAGGCTCTGCTGCATGGTCCGCTCGTCGGTGGCCAGCCGCTCAGCCTCGCTGAAGGTCACAATAAAGATATCCCCCTCGGCCCGCACCTCAATGTCGCTTGCTCCGACGCCAGTCAAAGTCTGGACGGGCCGCGCCAAGCCGCGCAGCGCGGCCAAGACCTCGGGCATCGCGCCTGCGTCCTGAATCCGAGCGCGGATCTCGCCCGGCGGCATATCGGGCACCCGGCGCACCGGCGTGATCTCGCGCACGGCATCGCGCACCTCGGGCCACATGGCAAGCATTCGGCTTTGATAGACATCCGCCAGCTGCACCTCGGCCAGCAGATGTGCCCCGCCCCGCAGATCCAGCCCCAAATTCACCAACCCTGAGGGCAGCCAACTCGGCCAAGCGGCCAAGGCCGCCTGGTTCTCTGGCGTCTGCACACCCAGCTCAATCGCTTGCGCCGCGTCATTACGCGCCTCAACCCGGCTGTAAAACCCGTTCGGCAGCGCGAGCAACAGCCCCGCAGCGCAGACAAGCCCGATCACAAGCCGGCGAAAGAGCGGGATTTGCAGCATCAGCTTGCGGGTTCGGTCTTGGAGCGGACCGCTGCAATCGTGTTCTGCACGACACGCACGCGCACATCCTTGGCGATCTCAAGATCAATCTCATTCTCGCCTTCATGCACTTTGACAACCTTGCCGACCAAACCGCCTTGGGTCACGACCACATCATTGCGCCGCAGCGCCTCGACCATCGCCTGATGCTCTTTGACCTTTTTCTGCTGAGGCCGGATCAGCAAAAAATACATGATCGCAAAGATCAGCAACAAGGGCACAAACTGAGCAAAACCTTCCATCGCACCGTCCTTCCAAACGCACCACCCGAGCGGGTTGGCTGGAACCTAAGGAGCGCGCAGGCCCGGCGCAAGGCGCAAAGCATCAAATCATGTCCGGGCCCCTGCCGCTTTGAGCCGCTTCGCGTCATTCTTACAGGATGGAAAACACCAAGATTACTCTTCCCCTTCGCGCCCGGCATTTTTTGACTGCTGACGGCCATCTCTGGGATTACCGTCGCCAGCGGGCTTTGTTGCGCAGATGACGTGAGGGATTCACAAGCAACTGCATTTCTCAGACTCTCTGAGAAATGCAGTTGCTAGGCTTACCTGACATGGCGTTGCAAAGGTTGATAGGTTGTCAGTAATTGTTAACATATCTTCTTATAGTTGATTTATTTTACGAGGGGATTGCAGGGGATTGCAATGCGTCGCATTTTTCTGTGGGTTTTTGCTCTTTCATTTCTGTATATTATTGCGATTACGGCTCCGCCCATACGCGCGGAGGAAGCAACCCCTCCCGACTCAGATCTACCTTCATCCGAGCATGTTGAAGTTGAGGCTCCAGAGATAGAGGCCGTGGCGGAGGCTGATAGTGAAGAAGCTGAATCGGAGAAGAATGAGAAGAACAAGGATGGCGAAATTGAGACTGCCTCTGCTAAGAACGCGCAGTCTGATGGGGCAGAAGATGGCGATGCGCTTCCAAGTCTTGACGGGATGA
>CAYWNJ010000456.1:0-2586 GCA_964459535.1 uncultured Rhodobacterales bacterium | reverse complement strand
CCCAAGGAGAGAACCTATGACCAACACCGATGACAAACAAACCCGCGTTCAAGCCGCCCGCGACAGCTTCTCCGGCAAAGGCCTCACCGAAAGCCAGTTCGCTGAGGCCTGGGCGCTTAGCGGCATCATCCATGGCGAAATCAAACGCTCGGGCTCCTTCCATGAGAAGCTGACCGACTATGCCCACGCCTATGCCCGCAACGAGCGTTTCGACGCCATGCGCGCCGAAAGCACCCTGCGTGATGTCTACAAAGGCCGCTACGGCGAAACCATGAACCAGACGCGGGAAGCCCTGCTCAAACAGGATGAGCTGCTGCCGGATGCTGCACACAATCGTATTCTCGCCCATGCCGACAGCATCGGCCCGATGATCCAGGAAGGTGAAACCCGTCCCTTCTATCAGGCTTTTGACGCCGCTGCCGTGAACCTCTCGCGAGAGATGGGCATCACCCAAAACAGCGCCAAGGCGATGATGAAAGACACCTTTCAAAGCCAATATGGCCGCGACCTCTACGAGGCCGGAAAGGAAATCGAGGCCGCCTATCACAAGCCCGTCCGCGAGGCGGAAATCGCCGAGCGTAAAGCCGAACAGCTGGAGAACCGAAGCCGTGGGCGCAGTTACAGTTGACCAGAAATAGGAAGAAAATCCTTGCTTCAAAAGCACTTACATGGCAATAATGTTCTCTTTTTGTTCGGCGGCATGTCGAACGCAACAGAGGAGACAACTTGAAAGGAGGCTTTATGCCCGACACCCCACCACCATCCAACCCCGCGCTGATCTGCGACTGGCAGGAGTGGCTGCCTTACATTGAGCAAAGCGATCTCAGCGACGATCAAAAACGCCAGATGATCGAAACCCTGTGGTCTATCGTTCTCGGCTTTGTCGACCTTGGCTGGGAGCTGCACGCAACCCCGCAAGAAACCTGTGGACAAAACCTGGATCTCAAGACTGCTCTCGCCCGAGATATGGTACAATTGCAGAACACGGGTCAAGACAAGGAGGCGCTATGAACCAGACAAATTCCCCAGACAAAGCCGTTATCTACTGCCGCGTCAGTTCCCGCGCTCAGGAAACCGAAGGCCATGGCCTAGAATCCCAAGAAACCCGCTGCCGTCAATATGCCGCTGCCAAAGGCTATGAGGTTGTCGCGACCTTCCCCGACACGATCTCCGGCGGGGGAGACTTCATGAAACGCCCCGGCATGGTGGCGCTTTTGGCGTTTCTGGATGCCCAACCGGACGAAAACTATGTTGTCATCTTTGACGATCTCAAACGCTACGCCCGCGACGTCGAGTTCCATTTGAAGCTCCGCCGCGAGATGGACGCGCGCGGGGCCGTCCGCGAATGCCTGAACTTCAACTTTCAGGACACGCCAGAGGGCAAGTTCCACGAAATCATCATCGCCGCTACTGGCCAGCTCGAACGTGAACAAAACGGGCGGCAGGTGGCGCAGAAGATGAAAGCGCGGATGCAGAACGGCTTTTGGATTCACAATCCACCCATCGGCTATCGCTATGAAACCCAACCCGGTCGAGGAAAAGTTCTGGTTTCCAATCCGCCTTTCGATTCCATCATCCGCGAGGCCTTTCATGGCTTTGCCAGTGGCCGTTTCCAAACACAGGCCGAAGTGATGCGTTTCTTCGAAAGCTTCCCCGACTTCCCGCGCAACAAGCACGGCGAAATCGTGCAACAGCGTGTCACCGACATTCTCACGCAACCCGTTTACACGGGGCACATCTGTTCCGAGACCTATGGGATCAACTGGCTGAAAGCGCAGCACGAACCTCTTATCACCCTTGAGACTTTTGAGAAGGTTCAGGAGCGTCGTAATGGCGCGGCTTATGCCCCGAAGCGCAAAAACATCGGGGATGAATTTGCTCTGCGCGGCATTGCTGTCTGTGGCGGCTGCAACGTGCCGCTGCGCTCTTCACTGGCGCGCGGAAAGATGGGCAAACGCTATCCGTATTATCTCTGTCAGACGAAATCCTGCGACCACTACGGCAAATCGATCCGCCGTGATGTGCTGGAAGGCGAGGTTGGTCAATTGATCAAGGACCTGCAGCCATCGCCCGGACTGATCGCGCTTGCTCGCGCGATGTTCCGCAAAGCATGGAACGCCCGTGACGCTCAGGCCACGGCGATCCGCGCCGCCGCAACGCGCCAAATCAAAGCGATAGAGAAGGAAACTGCGACGCTGCTCAACCGGATCATGGGCGCGTCCAACACGCAAGTGATCGCGGCCTATGAGGCAAAACTGGCTGAGATGGAAAAGGAAAAGGCGATTTTGGCGGAAAAGCGCGACAATCAAATCTCGCCCACAGGAACGTTCGAAGAAAAACTAGAACCCCTGCTGCTATTCCTATCTAACCCATTGAAACTGTGGGATTCAGGCTCTGTTTTTGCACGCCGCGCAGTCCTGAAACTGACCTTCGCAGACCGTATCAAATATGACCGAAATAAAGGACCTAGAACCCCGGAATTATCGTTCCCGTTCAGGGCCTTAACCAGCCTTGCAGGTCCTTTTGAAAGAAATGGTGCGGGTGGAGGGACTTGAACCCCCACGCCTTGCGGCGCCAGAACCTAAA
>CAYWNJ010000455.1:2059-2591 GCA_964459535.1 uncultured Rhodobacterales bacterium | reverse complement strand
GGCACGCCCGTTGGCAAGGTCAACGCACACAGTCCCAGCAGGTTGCCAATCCGCGTATTCTGCAAGGCGAGCAAGTTCTCTGTCTTGTAATACGCCTCATCCGCATTCAGTCGCGCCAAATTCGGGGGAAGGATGGCAGATGAAGGCGCCAGGACCGCGTCAAAGCCAGCGGTTGCGGCGATATACGCCTTGCGCGCGGCGTCAAGTTGCAGCCAGGCCGCGACATAGTCCTTGGCTTTGACCTCTGCGCCAAGGCGAAAGCGGGCAAGGATTTCGGAATACATCTTGTCCGGCGCAGCCTCAATCTCGGTATGCCATGTCCCGTAGGCCTCGGGCGGAATAAGAACCCCACTCAGCGCCATCGCATCGGCCACGGCGGGCACTTGGATCCTTTCGATCCGCGCTCCAGCGGCGATAAGCCGCTCTAACGCCGCCTCAAAGGCCGCGCCGGGCTCGTCGCGCAGCGCATCAAGCGCCACGGTTTCCAAAACGGCAAGCCGGGCACCGCTGAGTGACCTATCGCCCAGATCCA
>CAYWNJ010000455.1:0-2049 GCA_964459535.1 uncultured Rhodobacterales bacterium | reverse complement strand
GCAAAGGGAGAACGACCTGGTTCGGATTACGCTCAGCTCCACGGGCGGCGTGCCCTCCATAGCCGCAAGCAATGCGGCGCAATCCTCGACGCTACGGGCAAGCGGGCCAATCGTGTCGAATTTCAGCGCCAAAGGCACAACACCCTCAAGGCTTAGCCGACCCGACGTTGTCTTCAACCCAACCAAGTCATTCCACGCGGCAGGGATCCGAACCGACCCGCCCGTGTCCGAGCCGATCGCGCCCGCTGCCAGGCCAAAGGCGACCGAGGCCGCCGCGCCGCTGGAAGAGCCGCCGGGCACGGCCTCAGGGTCATTGACGCAAGGCGGCGTGCCGGTCATCGGGTTATAGCCAAGCCCGCTAAAGGCCAGTTCGCTCATATGGGTTTTGCCCAAGCAGATCAGGCCGGCCTCCTCTGCCGCAGTCAAAACAACCGCGTCGCGCGTGGGTACGCGGCCCTCTAGCAGGCGTGAACCTGCCTCGGTCGCTACGCCTGCCGTATCAAACAGGTCTTTCCAACTGATGGGCACCCCGTCCAAAGGCCCGCGCCGCGATCCTTCCTTCGCGCGTTGCGTGGCGGCTTTGGCCTCGGCGCGGGCACGATCCGGCGTTGTGCGCGCATAGATTTGGTCCCGAAGCGTATGCGCCTCTATCGCGTCGAGGTAAGCCTCTGTCAAATCAACCGGATCAATCTTGCCCGCAGCGATGCCGCGCCCTAGATCACTTGCGCTTGTCCAAAGCCAGTCTTGCATCCCGCTCTCCTCTTTGCCGTGACGCGGACGGTAGCGACGCCGCAGCGCATGGACAATCCCCGCAACACAACCATATTGCGGGACATGGGCACTTCTCAACATATTGCGATTGTGGGTGGCGGCTTGGCCGGGCCGCTTTTGGCCATTGCGCTGGCGGATGCCGGGTTTTCCGTCACAATCGTGGACAGCCGCGCTGAAAAGATCCGCAGAAACGCGGCCTTTGACGGGCGCAGCTACGCGCTGGCGCTGACCTCGTGCAGGTTGCTGCGCAAGCTGGACCTTTGGCAGGCGCTTGCCAAACACGCGGAGCCGATCTTGCAGATCAAGGTGAGCGAAGGGCGCGCGGGCACTGGGCCTGGCCCGTTCTGGCTGGGCTTTGATCACGCGGAGATTGAGGAAGGTCCGATGGGCCATATGATCCAAGACCGCCACTTGCGGCGCGCGCTCTTGGACGGGATTTCTGCGCGCGACCGGATTACGCATATCGCGGGGGTCGAGGTTATCGGTCAGCAGGCCGCGCCCGGCGCGATCCGCGTAGACCTGGCGAGCGGCGCGACGCTTGATGCGGCGGTTCTGGTGGGTGCGGATGGGCGCGAGAGCGGCACCGCCCGGCGCGCTGGGATCAAGCGCATGGCCTGGGGCTATGACCAAACCGCCCTGGTTGCCGCGATTGAGCATGAAAACCCGCATCATGGCATCGCGCATCAGTTCTTTATGCCGCCGGGTCCGCTGGCCCTGTTGCCATTGCCGCAAAACCGATGCTCGATTGTGTGGAGCGAACAACGCGCGACGGCAAAGGCGTTCTTGGCCCTCAGCAAAGCGGATTTTATGACGGTCCTGCGCCCCCGCTTTGGCAGCTTTTTGGGCGAGATTAAGCTGGTGGGCAAGCGGTGGTCCTATCCGCTGGGCCTAAGCGTGGCGCAAGAGATTGTGGCCGAGCGCGTGGCCTTGGTCGCCGACGCGGCGCATGGGGTGCATCCGCTGGCGGGGCAGGGCTTGAACGCGGGCATTCGGGACATCGCAGCGCTGGCCCAGACGTTATCCGAGGCGGCGGCGCGCGGCGAGGATATCGGCAGCGCAGGCGTGCTCGCGCGCTATCAGGAGTGGCGGCGCTTTGACAACAGCGCGCTGGCGTTTGCGACCGATGGGTTCAACCGCTTGTTCTCAAACGATAACCCGGCGCTTCGCGGCTTGCGTTCCTTGGGTTTGGGGATGGTCAACAGGCTTCCTCGGGCGCGCCGGGGTTTTATCCGAGAGGCGGCAGGTCTAACCGGAGAGTTGCCAGACTTGATGCGGTAG
>CAYWNJ010000454.1:0-2593 GCA_964459535.1 uncultured Rhodobacterales bacterium | reverse complement strand
ATTCGAATAGCGCCGCCCCGTGGGGGCGGAACGGCGCGGCGCAACAGTGCCTGTAGCGCGGGAGATATGTTCGGGGTGTCGGTCCTTAGTCTTATAATTGGACCCTAGGCTTGCGCGGCACATTGTAGCCAATTGATATACAGCCGCTCGGCCATCACGTTGAAATCTTTGAGATGCCGGGCGACATCTGCGTCTAGCTTTTCCGGCCCATCATCGCCCATCGCTTTGCGCAACGCGGCGGCATAGGCGGGGATCTGCGCCCAATTGCCGACCGTATCAGCCTCGACCTCGACATGAAATTGCGCCGAGAACGCCCGCGTTCCCCATTTCATCGCCTGGACCGGGCACGCCGGAGAGGTCGCCAGGCACAGAGCCCCCGGCGGCATTTGTGTCACCTCTGCGCCGTGCCATTGCAGACAGGGGAACCGCTCGGGCAGCCCATCAAAAAACACGCCAGACGCGCCGTGCTCGGTCAGTTGGACCTCCATAACACCAATCTCTGGCTCGGTAGCTGGCCCAACCGAGCCGCCCAACGCTTCGGCCAAAAGCTGGTGACCCAGGCAGAGCCCGAGGAAGGGTAGGCCTTTCACCTCGACCGCCTCTCGGATGAAGGCTTTTTCGGGGGCAAGCCAGGGATGTTCCGCCTCTTCCCAGACATCCATCGGGCCGCCCATGACCCAGAGGGCCTCGTAACCATCAAGCGGGGGAAGCGCCTCGCCTGCGTCAAGCTCGATGGCGTCATAGCTGTGGCCATCCTCGCGCAGAAAATCCCGGAAAATCCCAGGGTGTTCGACATCGGCGTGCTGTAGAACAAGCAATTTCATGCCCGTGATCCCTTTTAGAGTTGCGCGTGCAGCAAACAGTATCCCGCGACGAAGATCAACAAACTCTAAAGCGCTCGACCTTTAACCTGAGGCACCCAGAGGTCATTCGAATAGCGCCGTTCCGAGGGGAGGCGCAATCGCGCCGCCCCGTGGGGGCGGAACGGCGCGGCGCAACAGTGCCTGTTGCGCAGGAGATATGTTCGGGCGACGCGCCTCAGGTTTAAGGTCGAGCGCTTTAGGACGGGTAGGGGCGCACGAAGGTGGGGGCATTCTCGGACGAGAGCGCCTTGGAATAGCGGTAGCCATCTGCGTCGAAATCAGCAAGCGCGCCCGGATCAACAACTCGATTTTGCACCACCCATCGCGCCATCGCGCCGCGCGCACGTTTGGCGAAAAAGCTGACCATCTTGGGCGTGCCGTTCTTGTCCTCTAGGAATTTCGGCGTGAGGACGCTGGGGCGAAGCGCAGGACGATCCGCAGCGGTAAAATACTCTTGGCTGGCGCAGTTCAGCACAAAGCGCGCGCCGACCTGCCCGGCCTGTGCGTTGAGCGCTTTGGCGATGTCGTCCTTCCAATACTGGTAGAGCGTCCCGCCTCGCCGAGTTTTCAGACGGCATCCCATTTCCAGCCGATAGGGCTGTATCGCATCGCGCGGGCGCAGCAGGCCATAAAGACCCGAGAGAATTCTGAGGTGATCATCCGCATAGGCCACATCCTCGGCGCTCAGGCTTTGCGCGTCCAAGCCCTGATAGGTATCCCCGGCAAAGGCCAGCATAGCCGGGCGCGTCGCGGCGCTGTCCGGTTCGGCAACAAAGGACTGAAAACGCTCCCGGTTGAGGCGGGCCAGATCGTCGGACAGGTTCATCAAGCCTTTGAGCTGACCCAGCGTCAGATTGCGCGCGGTTTTTGCCAACCGCAGGGCATCGGATTGCAAGGCGGGCTCTGTGGTCTCAACCGTCCGTTCCGCCCAATCCAGCCGCTTTGCCGGAGAAATGACCACCAACATGATTTGCTCCTTACCTTTGCGCGTAGACTTAGCGCGCGTCCTCAAGAACATCCAGAAACGCAGCGCCATAGTTGGCAAGTTTCTTGGCCCCGACCCCGTGAATACGGGCGAGTGCATCCAGGCTGTCCGGGCGCAGCTGCGCCATTTCGATCAAGGTCCGGTCTGGGAAAATGACATAGGCGGGCACGCGGGCCGCCTCGGCAAGCACCCGGCGCTTGGCCTTGAGCGCTGCAAGCAGTGGGGCATCAGCCTCCGACACAACCGGCTTGGGCGCGCTGCGCTGCGGTTGCGCCCGCTGCATCCGGTCTTTGCGCAGCATCACCTGCTCTTGCCCTTTGAGCACCGGAACCGCGATATCGGTCATGCGCAGCGCGCCATGACGGCTCATATCGGGCCGGATCAGGTCTTGGCTTAGGATTTGGCGAAAGATGGTCTGCCATTGGCGTCGGTCATATTCCGCGCCGACGCCAAAAGTGGGGAGCGCGTCATGGCGGTTGGCCTTTACCTTGTCGGTTGGCTTGCCAAGTAAGATGTCGATCAGGTGCCCCGCGCCAAAGCGTTCATCCGTGCGCAGCATCGCGGACAGCGCCTTGCGCACGGCGGTGGTGCCGTCAAACACCTCGACCGGCGTATCGCAGAGATCGCACCCGCTACAGGTCACCTCATCCTCGCCAAAATACCGCAGCAAGGTTTGGCGACGGCAAGTGACGGCCTCGGCCAAAGCAAGCAGGGCGTTCAGCCGCGCATGATCCGCCGCGCGCCG
>CAYWNJ010000453.1:0-2599 GCA_964459535.1 uncultured Rhodobacterales bacterium | reverse complement strand
GGTACGCGGCTCGAGCAGTTTAGCGACGTGCAAGACGAGGCAGCGCGTTGTGCATTGAGGAGCTGGTACTGCGAAGACAAGTTAGCGGGCTTGTCCCCTTATCACACGGCATGGGACCCTCAGAAGTTTCAGATTGTCGGAACTTCTGGGACGGTCACGACTGTTGCAGCCTCTCATCTCGGCCTCAAAAGATATGACCGCACGCGCGTTGATGGGCTAACCATGACCTCAGGCGAAATTGACAGCGTTATCCGCTCTTATCTGACGATGGGGCCAAGCGGGCGGCGGGCTGACCCACGTATCGGCCAAGATCGCCAGGCGCTGATCATGTCGGGGGCGGCCATTTTGCAAGCGTTGCTCCGGTGCTGGCCAACCGATACGCTTTCGGTTGCGGATCGCGGCTTGCGCGAAGGGCTGCTCTTTGCGCAGATGAGCGCGGATGGGGCCTTGGCCGCAGGTGTGGTTTAAGCGCGCGGGAAAGGGCATGGTGATATGGCAAAATCTCCGAGCAGCAAGCCTTCTTCGGGGCGTGGACAGCGCGAGCTAAAGGTCAAAGTCAAAACCGCGCGCGGGCGCAAGTTAAGCTCGACGAAATGGCTGCAACGTCAGCTGAACGATCCCTATGTCAAGCGCGCACGGGCCGAAGGGTATCGTGGACGCGCGGCTTATAAAATTCTCGAACTGGACGATAAGTATCGCTTTTTCAAACCCGGCGTGCGCGTTGTTGATCTTGGCGCGGCGCCTGGGGGCTGGTGCCAAGTTGCCGCTGAGCGGGTCAATGCGCTTGGCAAAAAGACCAACCAGGCGCGCGGGATGGTGCTGGGTGTTGACCTGCAACCAATGGAGCCGATCGCGGGATGCGCGCTCTATCAGCTCGATTTTTTGGATGAGGGCGCGGATACGCAAATCAAAGACTGGCTGGGCGGGCGCGCGGATATCGTGATGTCGGACATGGCCGCCGCCAGTTCGGGCCACAAACAAACCGACCATTTGCGGATTATCGCACTGTGCGAGGCCGCGGCAGAATTTGCCTTTGATGTTTTGAACGAAGGCGGCACGTTCATCGCCAAGGTACTGGCTGGCGGCGCAGAGGCGCAGCTTCAAGCAGTGCTCAAACAGCGCTTTACCAAGGTCGCGCACGCCAAACCGCCTGCGTCACGCCAAGACAGTTCCGAGAAATTTGTCGTGGCAACCGGGTATAGAGAGCGGTGAGGTCGCGCAACGGGTCAAGTCCGTCACGCTCAATCAAACCTGCATAGGCGTAAACGATGTAGCCATGTCGACCCATAACTTTCCAAATTTTGTTGACCTTGAACATGCCGCCGATCTTCTGCGGGCTGCTCAGCGCGTTATGGTTTTCGGAACATCCGGTGGAGGTAAATCTACACTCTCCCAAGAAATCGCCCGAGCGTTCGACCTAAAATACTTCTCTTACGACCGAGATGTACGCTGGCTGCCAGGTTGGAAAGTCCGCGACAGGACCGAACAACGCAGACGCGTCGAAAAGATTATAGCGGAAGAGAGATGGATTGCAGACGGCACCTCGCTTTCAACTTTCGATCTGAGATTATCGCGGGCCGATCTGGCGATATGGATGCGCCCGTCCCGATATCGGGCGCTTTGGGGGATCGCAAAACGCGTTACGAGAAATTATGGCGAAGTTAGAAGTGACATGGCCGAAGGATGCCCAGAAATACTACCGGACTATGAATTTCTCCACTACATTTGGAATTTTGAACGGCGGCATGCGCCGAGGGTAATCCAAGCGATCCAGCAATTTAGGCCCTCGATCCCAGTCGTTCAGATCTCCACTCACAAACAAGCTGACAAATTCGTCAGTTTGGCAAAGGGCCAAAAAGCCTTCCAAACCAGGTCGTAGCAACCGGGCGCTTGCGCTTTAAGCAGATATCGGGCGGGATTGTGTAACCAGGCTTAACTCGGCGCGACATATGCTAAGAACAACGCTATATCTCGCCTTTGGTGTATGGTTCTTTAAATGGCACGCAAGACCAAAACAGCGTTCATACCGCCAAAGGCAAAGGCGTTGCTCAGCGCGACACGCACCTTTGCATCGCGCGCTGTATTTGGCACAACGTCCAACGCGCATTCGGGATCGGGCTCTTCATAGCCAATCGTGGGCGCAATCACACCGTCGCGCAGCGCCATAATGCAGGCCAAAAGCTCCACCGCACCGGTTCCGCCTATAAGGTGCCCATGCATCGACTTGGTTGATGAGATCATCAGCCGGTCCGCATGCGGGCCAAAAACATCCGCGACCGCCGCGCATTCCGTTTTGTCATTAGCCGCCGTGCCGGTGCCATGGGCATTGATATAACCCACATCTTCGGGCGCTATCTGTGCATCCTCAAGCGCCCCAGCCATTGCGCGCGCTGCGCCGCTCTTGGAGGGCATAACGATATCAGCCGCGTCCGAGGACATGGCAAACCCTGCCACCTCGCACAAGATCTCGGCCCCGCGGGCCCGTGCGTGCTCATATTCTTCGAAGACAAAGACCCCTGCCCCTTCGCCCTGGACCATGCCGTTGCGATTGGCGCTGAAGGGGCGGCAGGCATCCTTGGACATGACGCGCAGCCCTTCC
>CAYWNJ010000452.1:0-2600 GCA_964459535.1 uncultured Rhodobacterales bacterium | reverse complement strand
GTTCCAGGTCATGAACTCAACAATCGGGCGCAACCCGCCAAAGGCCGCGCCAACGCCAATCCCGGCAAAGCCATGCTCGGTAATCGGCGTGTCAATCACGCGTTTTGAGCCGAACTCGTCCAGAAGCCCTTGCGAGACCTTATAGGCCCCCTGATATTCGGCAACCTCTTCGCCCATCAGAAAGACGCTTTCATCTGCGCGCATTTCCTCTGCCATCGCGTCGCGCAGCGCCTCGCGCACGGTCATCGGGGCCATCTCGGCATCCGCGGGCCAATCTGGCGATGACGCGACCTCAGGCGTGACCGGGGTCGGCGCAGGCGCACTCGGCGCGGGCGCAGGGGGCGGCGCGACAACCGCCGCAGGTTTTGCAGGCGCCTCGACCGTCTCTCCCTCTTCGATCATAACAGCGATGGGGGTATTCACGGCAACGCCTTCGCTGCCTTCGGGGATAAGGATTTTGCCAACAATCCCCTCATCCACCGCTTCAAACTCCATCGTCGCCTTATCCGTTTCGATCTCCGCCAGGATATCGCCCGAGGCCACGCTGTCGCCCTCTTTGACCAGCCACTTGGCCAAGGTGCCTTCTTCCATCGTGGGCGAGAGGGCCGGCATCAAAATTTCAGTCGCCATTGCGCGCCTCCCCTTAAGCGTAAATATCTGTCCAGAGCGCGTCCAAGCTGGGCTCTGGGCTCGTTTTCGCGAAATCAGCCGAGGCGTTCACCACGTCCTTGATCTCTTTGTCGATGGCTTTCAACTCGTCCTCGCTGGCATGCTCGCCTTGCAGCAACATCGCGCGGACGGCCTCAATCGGGTCACGTTCTTCGCGCATCTTTTGCACCTCTTCGCGGGTCCGATACTTCGCGGGATCCGACATCGAGTGACCGCGATAGCGATAGGTCTTAACCTCCAGGATATAAGGCCCATTGCCCGCGCGGCAGTGCGCCACCGCCTTTTCGCCTGCCGCCTTTACCGCGAGCACATCCATCCCGTCCACAAGCTCGCCCGGAATGCCGAAAGGCGCGCCGCGCGTAAAGATATCCTCGGTCGAGGTCGAGCGTTGCTGCGCCGTTCCCATCGCATATTGGTTATTCTCAATCACAAAAATCACCGGCAAAGCCCAAAGCGCGGCCATGTTGAACGTCTCATAGACTTGGCCCTGATTGGCCGCGCCATCGCCGAAATAGGTAAAGGTCACGCGGCCATTGCCTTGATACTTGTCCGCAAAGGCCAGACCCGCGCCAAGGGGAACTTGCGCTGCGACAATGCCGTGCCCGCCATAAAAGTGCTTTTCGGACGAAAACATATGCATCGAGCCGCCCTTACCCTTGGAGTAGCCGCCTTCACGCCCGGTCAATTCGGCCATAACACCATTGGCATCCATCCCGCAGGCCAGCATATGCCCATGATCGCGGTAGGATGTGATCCGCTTGTCGCCCTCTTCGGCTGCCGCCTCAAGCCCGACGACCACCGCCTCTTGTCCGATATAGAGATGGCAAAACCCGCCAATCAGGCCCATGCCGTAGAGCTGCCCCGCCTTTTCTTCAAAGCGCCGGATCAGCAGCATATCCCGGTAGTAGGTTTTCAACGCCTCCGCAGACACATTGGCCGTGCGTTTGGATTTTCGTGCCGCCATTCGCGCCCTCCTTAGCGAGAACCGCATTCCAACCTGAAGTTTAGTGCCGCAAGGCCGCTCCGCTGTCAGAATGCAATAGTTTAGCATTAAACTATTCCTTAAACGAATTTACCTCTGGATGTCACGTATCAATTTGACGCATGTGCATTCGCGCGCTGCGCGCTCTGGAATGCGCAGGGCCAAGCGTGTATGACGCGGCCATGACCGATACGTTTCTACTCTTACAATTGGTGGTCTTGCTAGCAGCCATTGGTGCCTTTGCCGGGGTGCTTGCAGGATTGCTGGGGGTTGGGGGCGGTATCGTCCTGGTGCCCGCATTTTTCTATGCGTTCCAGGCGTTGGGTTATGAGGGGCCGGGACTAATGCAAATGTGCTTGGCCACGTCACTTGCGACGATTGTTGTGACCTCTATCCGCTCGGTGCTTGCCCATAACCGCAAAGGCGCGGTGGATTGGCAGATTTTGCGCGGCTGGGCACCTGGCATTGCTTTGGGCGCTGTGGCTGGCACGTTGCTTGTCGCGCAGCTACGTTCGGAGATTTTGCAGGTGATCTTTGGCGTCTTGGCGCTAAGCGTTGGGCTCTATATGGGATTTGGCCACAGCACCTGGCGCCTTGGCGCAGCGATGCCGGACGGCCCGCGCCGTTGGGGGCTGTCGCCTGCGGTTGGCTTTTTGTCCGTCCTGATGGGGATCGGCGGGGGCAGCTTTGGCGTGCCCCTTATGAGCTTGTTCTCCATGCCGATCCACGCAGCGGTCGCGACAGCAGCAGGGTTCGGCGTCGTGATTGCAACGCCCTCCGTCATCGGCTTTTTGCTGCTGAGCCATCCAGGGCCGGTTCCGCCCTGGACTTTGGGCCTGGTCAATCTGCCCGCTTTTGGCGTGATCATTGCGATGACCTTGCTGACAACGCCGACAGGGGTGCGGTTGGCCCATGCGATGGATCCGGGTCCGCTAAAGCGGGTGTTCGC
>CAYWNJ010000451.1:1443-2602 GCA_964459535.1 uncultured Rhodobacterales bacterium | reverse complement strand
GCTCGACACGCCGGGCCACGAAGATTTCTCTGAAGACACCTATCGCACGCTCACGGCTGTCGATGCGGCGGTGATGGTGATTGATGGGGCGAAGGGGGTTGAGAGCCAGACGCAGAAGCTCTTTGAGGTGTGCCGCCTGCGCGATCTGCCCATCTTGACCTTTTGTAACAAGATGGACCGGGAAAGCCGGGATACATTTGAAATCATTGATGAGATACAAGAGAACTTGGCCATCGACGTTACCCCAGCCTCTTGGCCAATTGGTATGGGGCGGGACTTTGTTGGCTGCTACGACATCTTGCGAGACCGGCTTGAGCTGATGGACCGGGCCGACCGCAACCGGGTGGCCGAAAGCATAGAGATCAATGGGCTGGATGATCCCAAGCTGGCTGCGCATGTGCCCGAAGCCCTGCTTGCGCAATTGCGCGAAGAGCTTGAAATGGCCCACGCCTTGCTCCCGCCGCTGGACCCGCAAGCGCTGCTTGATGGCACGCTCACGCCGATCTGGTTCGGCTCTGCCATCAACTCCTTTGGGGTTAAGGAGCTCATGGACGGGATCGCGACCTATGGCCCTCAGCCTCAGGTGCAAAGCGCCGAACCGCGCCAAATCGCGCCGGAAGAGCGCAAGGTTTCCGGCTTTGTCTTTAAGGTCCAGGCCAATATGGACCCCAAACATCGGGATCGTGTCGCCTTTGTCCGGCTGGCTTCGGGGCATTTTCAACGTGGGCAAAAGCTGACCCATGTGCGTAGCAAAAAGCTGATGGCGATCAGCAATCCCGTACTTTTCCTGGCCGCCGACCGCGAGTTGGCAGAGGAAGCCTGGGCAGGTGATATCATCGGCATCCCAAATCACGGCCAGCTCCGTATTGGCGATACGCTGACAGAGGGCGAGAGCCTGCGTGTGACCGGCATCCCTAGCTTTGCACCCGAGCTGCTGCAAGGCGTGCGGGCAGGAGATCCGCTCAAGGCCAAGCATTTGGAAAAGGCGCTGATGCAGTTTGCCGAAGAAGGGGCGGCTAAGGTCTTTAAGCCAAGCATCGGGTCAGGTTTTGTCGTGGGGGTCGTGGGTCAGTTGCAGTTCGAGGTGCTCGCCAGCCGAATTGAGTTGGAATACGGCCTGCCTGTCCGTTTTGAAGCGTCGCAATTCACCTCGGCCCGC
>CAYWNJ010000451.1:0-1433 GCA_964459535.1 uncultured Rhodobacterales bacterium | reverse complement strand
GGAGGCTGTGAACAAATTTATTGAGGCCAATAAACAGCATATCAGCCATGATCATGACGGCGACGCGGTGTATCTGACACGGCTGCAATGGGATATCGACCGGATTGCGCGGGATCATCCCGAGGTTCACCTTAGCGCGACCAAGGAGATGATGGTTTAAGGATTTTGGACATGAGGTCTTGAATGGCAAAATGGGGTCTCAGCGCAACTATTCTTGCCCCGGCAACGGATATCTTGAACTTTGCCGCCTATCATCTCGAGGCGGGGGCGCATCGGCTCTATCTCTATCTTGATGCACCATCTGATGCTTTTGAGGCTCTAAAAGCCCATCCCAAAATCCGGCCAACGCTGTGCGATGATGCCTATTGGGCCAAACGCGGGCGGCGCCCGGCGCAGCACCAGCATCGCCAAACCAAGAACGCAACCCATGCCTATCGGCGACGGGCGGAGGTCGATTGGCTGATACACATGGATGTGGATGAGTTTTTGGTCTCGGATCAGCCGATTTCAGATCTCCTTGCTGCTTTGCCGGATGCGGTACACACCGCGCGCGTGCGCCCGATGGAAGTGCTCGCAGGCGCGCCGGATATGTTCAAAGCCTATATCCCGAGCGGCCCAGACAGGCTGGATATTTCTGAGCGGCTCTATCCGAATTTTGGACGCCATCTAAAGGCAGGTATGGTCAGCCACGCCGCTGGGAAAGTCTTTGTCCGCACGGGGATGCATCCGCTGACGGTTAAAATTCACAACGTCTTCCGAGGCGAAGAGAAAAATCCCGGAGAGACCGAGCTCACCGCGCTTGATCTGGCCCATTTTCACGCAAAGACTTGGGAGGATTGGCATAAGCGCTATCCCTACCGGTTGGAGCATGGCGCTTACCGGGCGGAGTTGCCCTCGACCAAGCCCAAGGACCTCTCGCGGCTCAACATGCATGAGCTTTTCCGCTATGTTGAGACGCAAAAGGGCGAGGCCGGATTGCGCGCCTTCTTTGCGGAAGTTGTGGAAGACAGCCCGGAGATGCGGGCAAAGCTTGCCGCAGAGGGGTTGCTGCGTTCTGTTGACTTGGGCCTTGATGCAAAACGGGCACGGCATTTTCCAAACTTTACCCCCTGATTTGACGCGGCCGGGCAGCTTTGCTATGGGCAGCGCAAGTAATCCATCCGGGGTTGCGGTACGCTGCGGGCGAAGATCCTGTCCGCTCCTTCTATCTGTCGGACGGATATGACAAAATTTGCTGATCTAAAGCTCAACCCCAAAGTTCTTAAAGCTGTTGAAGAAGCGGGCTATGACAGCCCAACGCCGATCCAAGCCGGTGCAATCCCTCCCGCGCTGGAAGGGCGCGATGTGCTGGGTATTGCGCAAACCGGAACGGGCAAGACGGCCTCTTTCACGCTGCCGATGCTCTCGCTCTTGGCACGCGGGCGGGCACGGGC
>CAYWNJ010000450.1:0-2602 GCA_964459535.1 uncultured Rhodobacterales bacterium | reverse complement strand
GCTCAAGCCGCCCGTCAAACCGCAGGTTTGCCTTCGGCAAAACGGGGCGGTCGGCGCGCCGCCATCCTGCGGATAGCTGGGGGCTAAGCGGATACAGGATCAAATCCAGTCGTCAGGCTATATCATCGGCGCAACAGGCACTGTTGCGCTACCCCTCGGAACGGCGCTGTTCGAAGGGCTGCTGGATGCCGTAGTGGCCCCCTCGTAAGGGCTTGCGTAATTCGAACACCGTGCCCATATTCTTAACGTGGCCGCCAAAATGGGGCCGCGTCGGAGTTGCTTGATCACATAAGGACGCCGCTGATGACGAAAATGACTCTCGGGTCGTACCCGCATATGCTTGGGTTCGAACAATTGGAACGCTTGCTGGAGCGCACTGCGAAGTCCGGCAATGAAGGGTATCCGCCCTTTAATATCGAACAAACCTCAGACTATTCCTATCGCATTACGCTGGCTGTCGCCGGCTTTGCCGAGACGGACTTGTCAATCACTGTCGAGGATCGCCAACTCGTTATTCGAGGGCGTCAAAGCGATGATGCGGCAGAGCGCATATTCCTGCATCGCGGGATCGCAGCGCGACAATTTCAGCGCAGCTTTGTACTTGCCGATGGGGTCGAGGTGGGCGAGGCACTTATCGAAAACGGGCTGCTGCATATCGACCTCAGCCGGGCCAAGCCCGAGCAAATTGTACAGACGATTAGCATTCGGAAAGGATAAGCGATGAACGTTACGCAAGATCTCAGTGTCAAAAGCAATATCGTTTATGTCAAAGCGATTGACGTCTCGGACCTACCGGCGGATGTGAAAGATCAAGCCGAAGGGTTAGAGCACCTCTATGCGGTGCATGACGCCAATGGGACGCGCCTCGCGCTGGTTGCGGATCGTGATTTGGCGTTTGTGCTTGCGCGGCAGCACGACCTGTCGCCTCAGCTGGTGCACTAAGGCTTCGGGCCAAGCCTATGTACCGCGGCCTAGGAAGGTGAATTAAGCAGATGACTGAACCTTTAGTCGCATTGGTTCCCTACCTGACACCGATCAATAAGGGCTTGGCTCGGATGCGCTTGGACGCGGTCGAGTGGCCTTTGGGCAAGCCCGAGCATACTGAAGATGCGACATTGGGGGATTTGGGGCCTAATGATCATGTGCTGATCTTCCCCAAGAGGTCGATGTATCTTCGCCCGCCCAAGCTGGCAGCCAAGCTTTCGCTGATGGTGGTCGAGCCGCGCGCCGTACACGCGACCCATCTTCGGCTTCTTCGGCTTTTCGGGCGGCGGTTTCACCGCGTCTTTACCCACGACGCGCACAGCTTGCGGGTGTTGCCGAATGCGCGGTTCTTGCCAGCGGCCTCGACTTGGGTGCCGGACTATGCGCAGCTCAACCTGCGCAAGTCTCAGGGCACCTCGCTCATTGCGTCCCGCCGGGCGAAACTGCCGGGCCACAAGCTTCGGCATGAAATCGTCTCGCAGGTAAAAGACGTTGATGTCATCGGTCGTGGCTATAAGCCATTTGAGCATAAATCAGAAGGGCTTGCCCCCTACCGCTTTTCCATCGTGATCGAGAGCGTGCGGGCGCCTGGGTATTTTAGCGAGAAGCTGATTGATGCGCTTTTGTGCGAGACGGTGCCAATCTATTGGGGCGCGCCGGATATTGATAAGTATTTCGACACACGCGCGCTGATCTTGTGCGAAAGCGCGTCGGACATTCTGGCTGCGGTCTCTCGGACGAATATGGCCCTTTACCATTCGATGTATGCATCCGTTTTAGTGGCCAAGGCTCAGGCGGAAAAGCTCCGCGATTACCGCGTACTCGCTGCGCGTGCTTTGCTGGATGAGACGGCGAACGCCACTCCCAGATGAAATATGGCGCAACCTGTTCCAATCCTCTGGTATTTTGAAATCTCTTACGGCACTAAGCGGTTATGCGCACTGCACTTGTGACCGGCACGGCCGGGTTCATCGGATACTTTACCGCCGAAGCTCTGCTAAAGGCAGGCTGGCGCGTTGTTGGTTTGGATGCGCGCACAGACTATTATGATGTCACGCTCAAAGATCGGCGCGCTGCGATGCTCGCGCACCACGCGCACTATATCGACATTCAAGACCGGCTAGAAACGCCAGAACGGCTAGGCGGGCTCTTTGAGACATACCGGCCCGAGCTTGTCATCCATCTTGCGGCGCAAGCAGGGGTGCGGCATTCGATTGATGCGCCTCGGACCTATGTGAGCGCGAACTTGATCGGCACGTTCGAGCTGCTTGAGGCGGCACGGGCATACCCGCCTGCGCATATGCTGCTCGCCTCGACCTCCTCGGCCTATGGGGCCGCAACGCAGATGCCCTATGTGGAAACCCTGCGCGCCGATGCGCAGATGTCCTTTTATGCGGCAACCAAAAAGGCAACGGAAAACATGGCGCATAGCTATGCCCATCTTTATGATTTGCCGATTACCATGTTTCGCTTTTTCACGGTGTATGGGCCTTGGGGGCGCCCGGACATGGCGCATTTCAAGTTTACCCGTGCGATCCTCAGCGGACAGCCCATCGACGTTTACAACCATGGGAATATGTCGCGCGATTTCACCTATATCGACGATCTCGTCGCGGCG
>CAYWNJ010000449.1:0-2610 GCA_964459535.1 uncultured Rhodobacterales bacterium | reverse complement strand
CTCATTTGGCTTATTGGCCAGATCAATGCGGTGCGGACGCTTGATGAGTGGACGCGTATGCGCCACTTGACCTTGGATGAGCAAATTATCCGCACTTATAACACGCAGCATCGGGAGATTTTGAACGCGATCCGAAGCCGGGAGCCCGAGCGCGCCGCCGTCAAAATGAAACAGCATTTAGAGACCGCGCGCCTGTCCCTTATGCGCGCCGCCCAAGCTTGACGCATCCTCGGTCGTCGCAAAGCCTGACCGCACGGCTGTTTCTGCTGCGTTGGCAAGCGCTTTGCGGTCCGTGCTTTGCGCGACGCTGATTGGCGCGTGATAGATAACGCTCACCTTTCCTTGCGGGTGCAGAGCAAGGGTCGCAAGAAGATGCGGCGCAAAACCCATATCGCCCCACCAGCCATAAACGCGCGGATCTCGCGCAGGTGGCGCATGGTAGCGCACAGAGACCGGCTGAACTTTCAGGTCTTCGGGCAAGGCCGGGTCAAAGAACGCCTCAAAGAGCGGGGCCTTAAAGGGCAAGATGCGCTGTCCGTCGGTACTGGTACCTTCGGGGAAGAAGAGCAGGCGCTCACCCGCTTGCAGCCGCGCATTGAGCGCTGCGGTTTGCTCCGCAGCGCGGGAGCGAGTGCGCGAGATAAAAAGCGTCCCAGTGACCCGTGCCAAAAGGCCAATGCCGGGCCAGCCCGCGACCTCTGCCTTTGAGACAAAAGTCAGCGCGGTGCCGGAGTTGAGCACGAAAATGTCAAGCCAACTGGCATGATTGGCGACCATCGCTCCAGCGCCGCGCATTGGTCGGCCCTGCCGGGCGATGGACAGGCCCAAAAGCCGCAGCGCGGTGCGGCAAACAAAAACTGTGACCCAAGCGCTTATGGGCCTGTTTTTGCGCCGAAGGAGCCGCTCGCCCGCCACCAAAAGGCCAAGCAGGACCAGGCCAAGCAAGATCACAGAGATGATCGCGCCCGCGCGCAGCAAGATCCGAGCCCATCCGCCGAGGCCAATGCGCCATTCGGGGGGCGTTGCCGTGGTTTTCCAGGTCGGGCTCATATATGCCCCGCATAGATGCGCTGTTGGCGCGCATTGAGCGTCGCGGTGTCTAAGATCAGGCAAATGTCGGTTGTGTTAAACGCGGTGTCTATAAAGGCGCCGTCTCCGACAACGCCGCCCAGGCGCAGATAGGCTTTGATCAGGCTTGGCATCCGCACCATAATCTTGCGCCGATCGAGTTGCGCTTCGGGCACCAGGTCTAGCGGCTGGCTTTCCCGTGCTTTCACGCGCAGCTCTGAGGGGGCCAAGTGATGTCGATGCAGCAGCGAGAGCGGTGCGCGATGCGCTGTGATATCAGCCCCGGCAAACGACGCGGCGCCAAATAAGATTTCGATCCGGTGCTCCGCGATATAGCGGGCTAGGGCCGACCAAAGATGGTACATTGCCGGACCGCCGCGATAGGCGGGGTGCAAGCAGGACCGCCCTAGCTCCATCAACCGCCGATCTGAGGCGCGCAGGGGCGAGAGGTCAAACTCGTCCTCCGAATAATACTGCCCCGCAGCGCGCGCCTGTTCGCCGCGCAGCATTCTATAGACGCCAACCACCGCCGCGCCGTCGTAGAGAATCAAATGGTCAAAGAAAGGATCAAAACGGTCGATCTCTAGACGTGCCGCGTGATCGACCATCGGACCGCTTGCGCCCAGCTCTTCAACAAAAACCTCGTAGCGCAGTCGCTGCGCTGCGCGCAAAGCGACGCTATCCCGCGCCAGCGCGGTGCGAAATTGCGGCGCAGAGGTCACGTTTTACCCTCTGGCCAGACCCCGCATCGCTTCGTTAACACTTTAGCAACCCTCATTGCGCATCAAAGACGGGAGACAAGGCGACATGCTGGCTGTTGATCACGACTTTCCCCTGATCGGGGAAATTGACCGTCACGCGACCGGCGCTGTTGCTTTGGACTTGGCCGGTGCCCCATTCGGGGTGCTCGGGGTGACGCACGCGCATGCCAGGAGAGAGAATGGTGTTTAGATCTTCCACAAGGTTCCAATCCGTCGGGCTCAGCCATGGGTAGGTCCGATATCAATCTCGCGGCGCTGATTGGCAGTCGGATCTGCCATGACCTCATATCGCCCATCGGCGCGATCAACAATGGGCTTGAGTTGATCGGCATGTCCGGCGGGGTAGGGGGGCCAGAGTTCGATTTGATTTCGGAAAGCGTTGAAAATGCCAGTGCCCGCATCCGCTTTTTCCGCATCGCCTATGGCGCGGCCAGCGATCAAGAGATTTCACGTTCGGAGATTGTAACGACGCTGCGCGATTATTCGGCGGGCGGGCGGTTCGCGATTGGCTGGGGGCCGTTGGCGGCGCAAGCGCGCAGTGCGGTGCGGCTGGCCTTTCTTGCCATCCAATGCCTAGAGACGGCCATGCCGTATGGCGGCCGGGTTGAGGTGGCGGCGGAAGAAGGGCGCTGGACGCTGATCGGTCAGGCCAGCAAGTTCAATATCGACCCGTCGCTGTGGCAAGAGCTTGACGGGGGTAGCGATGCAGAGATCGCCCCGGCCCATGTCCAATTCGCGCTGCTCCCGCTGCTAACCGCTGAGAGCGGCCGTGACCTGAGCC
>CAYWNJ010000448.1:0-2613 GCA_964459535.1 uncultured Rhodobacterales bacterium | reverse complement strand
AGAATGATGGGCAGGGTGCGCTGCGGGTCCTCGAGTTCGCTGCTCAGGTAGGTAGCCGCATTCCAGCCGGTATACGCATAGCTTACGTAGATTAGCGACACGGCAAATGCGCCGCTGGTCAACAGGGCGCCGTCTCCTGCAGCGGGCAGAAATCGTACGGGCTGCGGATCGCTCACGAGTGCAACAGCGGCCAGGCAGAACACGACGATGACGCCTACCTTGAGAATAGTGAACGCAACCTGCAGGCCGCCGCTGTTTCGTCTGGCGCCTGCGTGTACCGCGGTGAGTACGATGACCAGAGCAACCGCCGCAGCCTTGCGTGCCCAGTCACTGACCTCGCCGGGGAAGACGGTTGAGCCATAGGCAGCAAAGGTAATCGCCGCGAGCGCGGTCGGTGCAGCAAAGCCGATGGTGGCGGAAACCCACCCGGACACGAAGCCTGCGGCGGGGTGATAGATGCGCGACAGGAAGTTGTACTCGCCACCTGAGCGGGGCAGAGCTGCGCCCAGCTCGGCGTAGGTCATGGCGCCGCACAACGCCGTTACACCGCCGACGGCCCACAACATGAGCAACACGAAGCCCGAGCGAATGTCGAGCAGCTGGAAGCCGAGACTGGTGAATACGCCGGTGCCGATCATGTTCGCGACAACGACGGCGATGACTGTTGTATAGCGGAAGGTTCTTCGGGTCATTCAGTTGTATCGTCGGCGGCGGGGCAGTTGTCAGACGGATGAGTATGCGGTGTCAATCGGCCAAGGTGAATTCGTCGGCATCTTTGTGAAAGGGGAAGCGCTCGCGAAACGTCCGCATGGCGTTCAGATCAACGGTGGCGGTGCCCGCAGCAACCCTGTCACCGAGATCGACGAGCTCTTCACCCAGGTAGTCGATGATGGCGCTGCCGCCTTTGTAGGGCAGCGAGTTGCCGTCCGTGCCGGTTCGATTCACGGCCGCGACGAAGCACTGGTTTTCAATCGCCCGTGCGCGGATCAGGGTTGCCCATGCGTGGTGACGTCGGTCGGGCCAGTTGGCGACGTAGATCAGCAGGTCATAGTCACCCCGATTGCGGCTCCACACGGGAAAGCGCAGGTCGTAGCAAACCTGCGGGCAGATGCGCACGCCGCGGTATGTGAACACGACGCGTTCGGTGCCTGCCGCGTAGTGTTCATGCTCATCGGCCAGGCGAAACAGATGTCGCTTGTCATAGGTATGAAGTTCACCGTCCGGACACGCGAACAGAAAGCGATTGTAGTAAGCGCCGGCTTCTTCAATGATCAGGCTGCCACAGATCGCCTTCCCCGATTGCGCCGACTGTTCACGAAGCCAGTTGACGGTCGGTCCGTCCATTGATTCCGAATTTCCCGGCGCGTCCATCGTAAAGCCCGTCGAGAACATCTCCGGCAGAACGATCAGATCTGTGTCGTCGCGCAGCGTGTCAATTGCCCGGGCAAACGCGTCACGGTTCGCAGCCGCGTCGTGCCAATGCAGATCTTCCTGGACGATTGTAATGGTCAGAGTTGACACAGTATCTCCGCGGCGCGTTCGAGCGTTTCATCATTCTTGGCAAAACAGAACCGGAGTTCGGACCGGCCCGTCGGTTCAGCGCAGAATACCGATACCGGAATCGATGCAATGCCTGCTTCTTCAGTCAATCGGCGCGCGTAACTGACGTCTTCCTCATCCGAGATGTCGCGGTAGTCCAGCATCTGAAAGAAGGTTCCGGCCGCCTTGCGAACCCGGAATCTCGATGCTTCCAGCAGATCACAAAAGCGGTCGCGTTTCTGCTCGTAGAAGGAGCACAGCTCGTCATAGTGCCCGGGCGTCTCGGCCATGAAGTCCGCCAACGCGAGCTGCATGGGTGTGACCGTTGTGAATGTGTTCCATTGATGGATCTTGCGAAACTCGCGGGTCAGACCCGCCGGCGCCACGCAGTAGCCGATCTTCCAGCCGGTAACGTGATAGGTCTTGCCGAACGATGAAACGACAAAAGACCGTTCCCAGAGTTCGTCGTGGGTCAGCAGGCTGTGTTGGGCAGCGCCGTCAAAGACAATGTGCTCGTAAACCTCGTCCGAAAGCAGATAAATTTCCCGGTCGCGCGTGACGGTGGCCAGGGTCTCCAGATCGTCCGGCTCCAGCAGGGCACCACTGGGGTTGTGCGGGAAGTTCAGGATGATCAGTCGGGTGCGCTCGTTGATCGCATCCCGCAGGGCGTCACCATCGATGTGCAGGTCGGGCCGCCCGGCCGTGCTCGCAAGCGGCACGTGACGCGTGATACCGCCGGCCAGTGACACGGAAGGCTCATAGGAGTCATAAGCCGGGTCAAACACGATGACTTCGTCACCTGGGCGAACCGTGGCATGGATTGCGCTGAACAAGCCTTCGGTGGCGCCGCTGCACACCGTAACCTCGAGGCCTGCATCAACCGTTCGGCCGTACAAGGATGCGACCTTGGCGGCGATTGCGTCGCGCAGTTCAGGCGTACCCATCATTGGCGCGTACTGGTTGTCGCCCGCTCGCATGTGCCTGTGCACATGCTCAACCAGGCGCTCATCCGGATTGAATTCGGGAAAACCCTGCGACAGGTTCAGCGCACCGCACTCGGCGGCGAGCTGGGAC